>JACDBF010000368.1 GCA_013695055.1 Actinomycetota bacterium | reverse complement strand
GTACTCCGAGAAGCGATCCTCGAGGGCCGCACCAAACAAATCCACGGCCCGATCCTCCCACACCCCAAACCCCCCCATCTGAGCGGATCAGCGTTCGAAATACGAACGTTTTCCGGCATAGAACGGGTCGCGCCCTTAGATCTGTGGCGCGTGTCATCCCGCCGCGAGCAGGGCGGGGTCATCCTTCCCTGGTGCAGCTGAGCGATCGGGAGCGCGCCGTGGCCGCCCTTGCCCGCAGCCAGTACGGGCATTCAACCGGGCGCAGGCGGGGGCCGGTGGGTGGAGCGAGCAGGCAATTAGGCGCAAAGTCAGGGCTGGTCAGTGGCACCGGCTCCTACCGACCGTGTACGCCCTGGCGGGTGTCGCGAGCTGTCACCTGCAAAACGTGATGGTCGCGTGCCTGTGGGCCGGACCTGGGGCAGCCGCCTCGCATCGCACCGCGGCGGCCCTGTGGGGTTTCTACGAGAATCGAGCTCAGGTCATCGACGTGATGACTGCGCGCAAGATCGATCGGCCGCCGTCTGAGATCCAGGTGCACCGCACCGCCCCGCTGCGGCCTGCAGACGTCGCTGCGATCGGAGCGCTTCCCATCACCAAACCCGAGCGAACCTTGATGGCGCTCGCGGGCGTTGTGAGCGTGAGCGAGCTGGAGCTCAGCATCGATGATGCCCTCCGCAAGTGTTTGATCACCCTCGAGGGCCTTCGATCGCAGCTCGAGACCCTGGGATGCAGGGGCCGCAACGGCACAGCCAACATGCGGCGACTCCTCGAGGCCCGGACCGATGGGTACCGACCGACCGAAAGTCGTCTCGAGGACGCGTTCCTCCGCCTGCTGAGAAAGCACGACCTTCTTCTCCCTCAGCGCCAACGCGAGGTGAGGCGAAGATCCCAGCTCATCGGACGGATCGACTTCGTCTACGTCGAGGCTCGAATCGCCATCGAGCTGGACGGCTACGGGTTCCACTCCGATCGAGCGGCCTTCCAGAGGGACCGGGCCCGGAACAATCAACTCGCCCTCGAGGGTTACCTGCCCCTTCGCTACACCTGGGATGACGTCCACAAGCGGCCGCTACGGGTGATCGCAGAGCTCTCCGAGGCTCTCGCAGCGCGCGCTCCGGGCCCGTTCTATGCCGGAAAACGTTCGCATTTCGAACGCTGATCCGCTCAGTTCCGGGCCGGGCCGGTTCTATGCCGGAAAACGTTCGTATTTCGAACGCTGATCCGCTCAGATGGGTCCCGGGTTGGGGGGGTGGGTGGTTTGGAGGTGGAGCGCCGCAAGCTGGTCCGGCGTCACGGGGGCCGGGGCGCCTGTTAGGGGGTCGTGGGCGGTTTGGGTCTTGGGGTAGGCGATCACCTCGCGGATATTCGTCTCGCCCGCGGCCAGGGCCACGATCCGGTCGATGCCCGGCGCGATTCCCCCGTGCGGCGGGGGCCCGAAGCGGAGGGCGTCGAGCAGGAAGCCGAACTTGGCCTGCGCCTCGTCGCGCGAGATGCCGAGGGCCTCGAAGACGCGCTCTTGCATCTTTCGATCGTGGATACGGATGCTGCCGCTGGCGAGCTCCCAGCCGTTGAGAGTTATGTCGTACGACTTGGAGATGACCTTGCCGGGATCCGTCTCGAGGTACTGGACGGTGTCCTCGACCATGCCGGTGAAGGGATGGTGAATCGGGTCCCATCGCTTCTCGGCCTCATCCCACTCGAACCACGGGAAGTCGACGATCCACGCGAACTTCCAAGCCTCGGGGTCGGAGCGGTCCCGCTCCGGAATGAGGCCGAAACGCCCGGCCAGACGGCCCCGGAGAGCCCCGAGAGTCTTGTGGACGACGCCCGGATCGTGGTCGGCCACCACCAGTATCAGATCGCCTTCCGACGCCTCGGCCGCCGCCACCAGGCCCGCGCGCTCGTCGTCGCCGAAGAGCTTGGCGAGCGGCGAACGCAAGCCTTCAGAGGTAACTCCCGCCCACACAAGGCCCCCGGCCCCCAGCGCCTTGGCTTCATCGACGAGCGCATCGAGATCCTTGCGCGCCAGGGCTCCCCTGCCCGGCACGGCGATCGCCTTCACGGCTCCGCCGGAATCGAGGACCGAACGAAATATCTTCACCTCGGTCGAGGACAAAGCCGGGCCGAGGTCTTTGATCTCCATCCCGAAGCGCAGGTCGGGCTTGTCCGACCCGAAACGCTCCATGGACTCGGCGAAAGTGAGACGGACGAAATCGGCGAGCTCAACCGACAACGCCTCTCGCCAGACGTGTTTGAACATTCGCTCCGCGACCTCGAGGACATCCTCCTGCTCGACGAACGACATCTCGAGGTCGAGCTGAGTGAAGTCAGGCTGGCGATCGGCTCGTAGATCCTCATCGCGAAAGCAGCGCACGATCTGGTAGTAGCGATCCAGGCCGGCCACCATGAAGAGCTGCTTGAAGAGCTGGGGCGACTGCGGAAGCGCGTAGAAAGAGCCCGGATGGACGCGCGACGGCACGAAGTAATCGCGCGCGCCTTCGGGCGTCGCGCGCGTGAGCATCGGGGTCTCGATCTCGACGAAACCCTCCTCGTCGAAGAAACTCCGGATCGCGGAGATGATCGCGTGGCGAAGCTTCAGGTTCGCCTGCATGCGACCGCGCCTCAAGTCCAGGTAGCGGTACTTGAGACGAAGGCTCTCCTCGATTTCCTGGTGGTCGTCGATCTGAAACGGAGGGGTCTCGGAGCGGGAAAACACCTCAAGCTCCTCGGCGGCCACTTCGATCTCGCCGGTGGCCAGGTTGTCGTTGACCGTGCCGGGCCGACGGGCGCGTACCTCGCCCGTCACCTTGATACAAAACTCGCCGCGCAGCTCCTGGGCCGCGTCATGGGCCCGCGCAGATACGTCGGAGCTGAACACCACCTGGATGATCCCGGAGGTATCGCGCAGGTCGATAAACGTCACGCCCCCGTGATCGCGCCGGCCGTCCACCCATCCGCACAGGATCGCGGTCCGGCCCCCGTCGGAGGCCCGTAAGTCTCCGCAGCGGTGCGAGCGCATCACGATCGCACCGCTCGCTCGATGCTTCCGAAGTCGACACTTTCTTGATCCTGAGTGTGAAGGTTCTTGAGCGTCGCGCGCTTAGAGGCCATCTCCTTCTCACCTAGGATCACGGCCCAGTCCGCTCCCATGCGCACCGCGTCTTTCATCTGTCCCTTCATGCCGCGTTCGGAAAGATCTTGCGCTGCGCTTATCCCGGCGCGGCGCAGGGAAGTCACAAGCATCAGCCCTTCCCGGCGCGCGTCGTCTCCAAGAGCGACGACGTAAACGCGCGCTGTTTGATCGACGTCCGGCCCCCCCGAGCGCGCCTCCATCACGCGGTCCATGCCGATGGCAAACCCGATCCCGGGAAGAGAGGGTCCGCCGAGAGCCTCAGAAAGCCCGTCGTAGCGGCCGCCGCCGCCGACCGCGTTCTGCGACCCGAGTCCTCCGGCAACCCACTCGAACGCGGTGCGCGTGTAGTAGTCGAGACCCCTGACCAGCCGCGTGTCGATCTCGTAGTCCACCGACAAGTCCGTCAGGTAACTCTGCACGAGCTCGAAATGCGCGCGGCATTCCGCGCAGAGATGATCCGAGACGACGGGCGCGTCCGCCATAACGGAGGTCGTCGCGGCCTCCTTGGAGTCGAACGTGCGCAACGGATTGCTCCCAATGCGCTCTCGGTCATCGGTCGCCAGCTCATCACTGTGATCGGTCAGAAAGCCTTGTAGCTCTCTCAAGTAGCCGCGCCGGCAGGATTCCGCCGAGTGGCCGATGGAGTTCACCAGCAAGCGCGGTTCCACGCCTGCATCCCGAAGGAAACGGTGCCCGATCTCGATCACCTCGGCATCGGTCAAGGCGGATGCCGAGCCGATGGCCTCGATCCCCAGCTGGAAGAACTGCCGGAACCGGCCCTTTTGCGGCCGTTCCTGCCGGAACATGAATCCCGAGTAGGCGAGCTTGACTGGAAGAGCGCCGCGCTGGAGACCGTGCTCGATCACCGCTCTCACGACCGGAGCGGTCCCCTCGGGGCGAAGAGTGAGCGATCTTCCTCCCCGGTCTTCAAAGGTGTACATCTGCTTGCCGACCACCTCGCTTGCCTCGCCCACTCCTCGCTCGAAGACCTCGGTGTGCTCGAACGCGGGCGTATCGACCGGGAAGTAACCCGCGCGCCCGAACAAGTCCTCGGCCTCGCGGACGACTTTTTGCCAGTCGCGGGATCCGGGCGGGAGGCGGTCGTAAGTACCCCGAGGAGCGCGAAAAGAAGCGGTGTTTGTCATCGACGATCATCCTAGGGGCCGGCCCGGCCCCCTTGCGCGGCGGCCGAGTTTTCCCCGGCCTGTGGTTGGATAAGGATGGATCAACGGCGAACGCGAGGAGGCCCCATGCCCAAGGCGCGGACGGAAGACGCGGCCGAGCTCGAGCGAATTACGCGCACGCTACGGCGCGACATCGTCATCGCGACGAGCGCCGCAGCATCCGGCCACCCCTCCACCTCTCTATCGATGGTCGAAGTCGTATCGATTCTCTTCTTCGGCGGAGTCCTCCGCTACGACCCGAAAGACCCCCACAATCGAGAGCGCGACCGCTTCATCCTGTCAAAGGGACACGGGGCCCCCGGCCTCTACGCCGTCCTCGCCGAGGCCGGTTACTTTCCCGCCGACGATCTGACCACGCTGAGACGACTCGGCTCGCCACTCGAGGGACACCCGAACATGTGCCGCCTGCCGGGCGTCGAAGCGTCCACCGGCTCGCTGGGACAGGGGTTGTCCGTCGGAATCGGCCACGCCCTCGGAGCGAGCATCGATGAGCTCGATTACCGCGTCTACGTCATGGTCGGCGACGGCGAGAGCGAGCAGGGCCAGATTTGGGAAGCGGCAATGTACGCCGGCAATCACTCCCTCGACAACCTGACCCTGATCATCGACCGCAACGGTTACCAACAGACCGATTCGGTGAAGAACATCCAGTCGCTCGATCCTCTCGACAAAAAGCTCGAGGCCTTCGGATGGGCGGTCAGGGACATCGACGGGCATTCGCTCGACGAGGTTCGAGCCGCCTTCGAATGGGCACAAAGCATCACCGGTTCGCCCCAAGCCATCATTGCCAACACGGTCAAAGGCAAGGGTGTCTCTTTGCTCGAGTCCGACCCGGCAAAGTGGCACGGCAAACCCGTGCCGGAAGAGGATAAGGACCGAGCCCTGGAGGAGATAGGAGCATGAGCTTCGGGATAAGCCGCATTCAGCTCGAAGAAGGCACGTCGACGCGCGAAGCGTTCGGCGAGGCGCTCGCGCAAGCGGGTTCGAACCCGAACGTCGTCGTGCTCGACGGCGACGTCAACAACTCCACTTTCACAAAGAACTTCAAGGATGAATACCCCGATCGTTTCTTCAACGTCGGCATAGCCGAATCCAATCTCGTGGGAGTTGCCGCCGGTCTCGCCGGATGCGGGAAGCTTCCAGTGGTCTCGTCGTTCTCGGTCTTCCTCCTGTGTAACGCCTACGATCAGATAAGGATGAGCGTCGCCTTCCCCAACCAGAACGTAAAGCTGGTCGGCACCCATGCGGGCATCTCGATTGGTGAGGACGGCCCTTCGCAGATGACGGTCGAGGATGTGGCCCTGGCCTGCTCCTTCCCGGGCTTCACGGTCATCGTTCCGGCCGATGGGCCGAGCGCGTCCGCGGCGACGCATGCGATGCTCGAGCGCGAGGGCCCAACCTTTCTGCGCTGCGGGCGCCCCAAGGTTCCCAACGTCTATGAGAACGGCGACGCCTTCCACGTGGGCAAAGCAAACACCGTGAGGGACGGAGACGACGTCACCATCGTGGCCAACGGAATCATGGTCGCCATGGCGCTCGATGCGGCCGAAGGACTTTCCGGCGAGAGCATCTCGGCCCGGGTGGTCGACATGCACACGGTCAAGCCGATCGACACCAGCGCGCTCGAGAAGGCGGCCAACGAGACCAAGGGTGTCGTGGTCGCCGAGGAGCACATGGCCTATGGAGGACTCGGTGCAACCGTTGCTATGACCCTGGCGGAGCGGGGCCCCACTCGTATGGCGTTCGTCAACATCGGAGACACCTACGCGACATCCGGCAAGCCCGACGAGCTTCTCTTGCAATTCGGGCTGACCCCCGACGCGATCATGGACGCGGCTCGGCGGGTGCTGAAGGACTGATTAGGCCGGTTGGCCCGCGAGCTAACCGGGGGCGGTGGCTACATAGAGGCCGCGGCCTTCGAGTCCCCAGTCGTCGTAGGAGACCTCGAGCCCGGCGCCGGCGAACGCTCGAAGGTACTCCTCGTGCGTGAAGAGACCGAGGTAGTGCTGCTCTTCGAAGTGAGTCACGCCCTCTATGTCGGCTACCAGGTAGTGAAAGTGCAGCACCGAAAGCTTGTCTCGTGAGGTCGACACGTTCATGCGCACGATCTTCAAATCCGGCTCGTCTACGAGAACCGCGTGTGGATGACCATCGATCCAATCGTTCGGCGAGAACCACGGCTCTAGGAGCAGCACGCCGCGAGGATTGAGATGGCGCGCCATCGCGGAGAGGGCGCGCTGGAGGTTTTCGAGTCTTTGGACGTAGCCGATGCTGCTGAAAAGGCAAGTCATAGCGTCGAAGCGTTTGCCGAGGTCGAAGTCGGTCATGTCGGCTTCATGCAGTGGAACCCCGGGATTCCGCTCCGCGGCTACGGCGAGAAGGCCCCAGTCTAGGTCCAGCCCTTCAGCCTTATAGGCCCGGCCCAGCTCCTCGAGATGCTTGCCGGTCCCGCACGCCACATCCAGGAGCGTGCGCGCCTCCGAGCCATGCTGCTGGATCAGCGACTGGACCCGCCGCGACTCGGCCGGATAGTCCTTCCAGCTGTAGATCAAGTCGTAGATACGAGCCGAATCGGTGAACATTCACGGAGGAGTCTAGCCACGGAGACCCTCCGAGACGCCATCTTCGTAACGTTTAGCGAACGGGGCTCGGTGACAATGGAACGGTGAAAGCCCGTCTCATCGCACCGCTCCCCTGGGTCCTTTTTGGGCTGGGACTCTCGCTGACGGCGGTGACGCTCGTGCTCGGCCCCTCCCGACCCTCGGGCGGCGAGCTGGCTTCTTTCCCGGACGACCTGATCTGGTTTTTTTCCTTGGCGCTGTTCATCCCAGTCGGGGCCCTGATCGCGCGGCGGCAGCCCCGCAACCCGGTTGGATGGTTGATCGTGGCGATCGGGCTGTCCGAGGTCCTTTCGAAGTTCGCGTACGAGTACGGGGCCCGCTCGCTGATCATCGACGCGGGCTCGCTTCCCGGGGGCGCGGCGATGGCCTGGCTATCGTCCTGGATCTGGGTGCCCGAGCTGGGCCTGTTTCCCTTCATGATCCTGCTGTTCCCCAACGGCCGTTCCCTGTCGCGCCGTTGGAGCTGGGTGGTGGGTGGGAGTGGCATGGCTGGCGCTGTACACGGGCTTCGCCCTTGCCC
>JACDBF010000339.1 GCA_013695055.1 Actinomycetota bacterium | reverse complement strand
GTCCGTCATCGTGCCGACCAGGCGGTCGATGGGCATGGTCGAGACGAGCGCGTCGTAGCCGTCTTCTGTGCCGTCCGCAAAGCGGAGCTTTTTCGAGCGAGGGTCGGTCTCGACGAGAGTGCGGTTGTACGAGATGCAGCCGTCAAGCTTGAGAGCCAGCCGCCGATAGATCTCGCCCGTGCCCCCGATCGCGGGGAATACGAATGTGTTGTTGGGCCCCCACGCAACGTCGTCTTCCTGGGAGATGAGTCCCTTTAGCGCGCGCTTGTAGTCGACGATGCTCACGCGCTCTCCGATCCATTGGGACTGCATTCGTTCGGCGGGCGTGGCCCACACCTTGAAGTTGTAGGGGCGCATGAAGTACTCGGTGATGCCCGGGCCAAAGACCGCCTTCATCCATGTGGCGAAATCGGTTGTGGGATCGCCCCCCTGAGCCTCGATCAATCCGAGTATGCATTCGTAGGCAGTTTCGTCGGGGAGATAACGGAGATTGTTCTGGAACGGATAGGGCACCCATCGATCCGCGAAGCGAATGTAGGACGAGCGTTCATGGCGGTAGACCTCGTCGCCCATGACCTCCTCTAGCAGACGATCGAACTCGCCGAAGTGACTGAAGACGACATGTCCGCCGTGATCCCACGTGAAGCCCTGGGGGTCGGTGATCGAGGAAGCAAGGCCTCCCGCACCGGCGGAGCGTTCGATCACCTGGAAGTTCTTGTACCCGGCCCGCTCTAGCTCGCGGGCCGCTCCAAGGCCGCAGGGCCCCGCTCCGATGATGGTTATCCTTGGCGCGTCCGTTTCGGGCATCTGCTCGCGTTCGCCTGTCCGTCTGTCTTTTCCATGGGGTAAATCGGATCGGCCGGCCCTCGGATACAAGGTGAGACTTGGCCGGCGGCCATTCTACCTGTAGCCTCGTGGTGTACAAAGGCGGGCGGCGCATGGGAGGCGACGTGGCGAAATCGAGGACGATGGCAACTACGGCGATAGTGACGCTTGCGGGTGTCGCTCTGGCTAAAGAGTTGCGCACGCCTCCGGAGCGAAGACGGTGGCACGGCAGCGTCGCCGGACTCGTCCCCTACGATTTTCGGCGCCCGACTGTCGCCCGCTTCCGAAAGGCATGGTGGAACCCGTCCGACGAGCGCGTGCTCACCGAGCGGGACTGGGGCGTCGGTTGGGCGGTCAACCTCCCCAGCCTGGCCAGGTTTGTGCGCGCCGTAGTGGCGGGCTAAATGCTGGATTCCCGCGATCCTCCGACTATTGAGATCCTCGGCGTGTCCGTGGCCAGCGTCTCGCCGCGACGGGCTCTCGCGATCGTTGAGCGTCTGCACGACGATGTCGCTCCGGGATTCGTGGCTCACGCCAATGTGCACACGCTCAACCTTGCGGACCGGAGCTCCGAATACAGGCGTTGCCTCACGCGCGCGGATTTGGTTCTCAACGACGGTAAGGGCGTGATGCTCGCGGCTCGCATGAAGAGAAGCCATTTTCCCGCCGATCTCAACGGGAACTTCTTCAGTCCTCTGGTCCTCGAGCTGGCGGCCGAGAGAGGGTGGACGGTGTTCTTCCTCGGAGCCAAGCCCGGCGTCGCCGAGCGAGCCGCCGAGCGTCTGCAGCTTCGTATTCCCAAGCTGCAGGTTGCCGGCGTTCGAAACGGCTACTTCGCCTTCGAGGACGAGACGGTGGCCGCCGATATTCGTGCGACGGGCGCCGATGTGCTCATGATCGGCCTCGGCAATCCGAGACAAGAGTGGTGGCTCGACCGGTGGCTCGACCAAACCGGCGCTCGGCTGGGGATCGGAGTGGGCGCCTTTTTCGATTTCCAGTCGGGAGAGATCAGCCGCGCGCCCGCGTGGATGAATCGTCTCGGGCTCGAGTGGGTACATCGCCTCAGCCGGGAGCCGCGGCGCTTGTGGCGCCGTTACCTGCTCGGCAACCCTCGCTTCATCGCGCGTGTGAGAGGTGAGGGCATCTCTGGCTGAGGCTAGCCCGCCGGCCGTCGCGGCCCCCGAGGATGCAGCCCCCTCCTCTTTTCTCATCGCTACTCGAAACCGGCCCGGCGAGCTCTTGACCACC
>JACDBF010000356.1 GCA_013695055.1 Actinomycetota bacterium | reverse complement strand
AGAGGGTCTTGGATTCGATCTGGCGTATGCGCTCGCGGGTCACGCCGAAGCGCTTGCCGACGTCTTCGAGCGTCCGCGGCTGGCCGTCGCGCAATCCAAAGCGCATCTCGACGACCTCCCGCTCCCGACCCGAGAGGGTGTAGAGGACCGAATTCAGCTGCTCTTGCAGGAGAGTGAACGACGCTCGCTCCAGCGGAACGACGGCTTCTGAATCCTCGATGAAATCTCCGAGATGTGAGTCTTCCTCTTCGCCGATCGGGGTCTCCAAAGAGACTGGCTCCTGCGAGATCTTCTGGATCTCACGCACCTTCTCGGGCGGGATTTCCATCTGCAGCGCAATCTCGTCCGCAGTGGGCTCGCGGCCGAGATCTTGCAGCAACTGACGCTGAATGCGCGCGAGCTTGTTGATCGTTTCGACCATGTGCACGGGGATTCGAATCGTGCGGGCCTGATCCGCGATGGCGCGCGTAATAGCCTGACGTATCCACCAGGTCGCGTAAGTCGAGAACTTGAAGCCCTTCGTGTGGTCGAACTTCTCGACGGCCCGAATCAGCCCGAGGTTCCCCTCCTGTATGAGATCGAGAAACGCCATCCCGCGACCGACATAGCGCTTGGCTATCGACACGACCAGGCGGAGGTTGGCTTCGACCAAATGCCTCTTGGCCCGTCCACCGTCTGTCTGTCGCCACTTCAGGTCGCGTTCTTCTTCCTCGGAGAACTCGAAGCCTTTGTGGACGGCTTCGGTCGCAAGCACCCCTGAATCGATCCGCTGAGCGAGCTCCACCTCTTCTTGCGCCGTCAACAGAGCCACCCGGCCGATCTCCTTCAAGTACATGCGCACCGGATCGTTGGTGGGCGCCTTCAGCGCTTGCTCGACTTCGCGGCGAGCGCGCGCTCTTTCCTCGTCGGCATCGGGAGCTTCTTCTTCGGCCCCCTTGATGACGGCCTCGTCTTCGGGGATGTCGACGCCCAGCTCGACGAGCCGTTGGTAGATCGCATCTGTTTCGTCGGTGGAGAGATCGAGCACCGCGAGCTTCTCGGCAAGATCGGCCGCGCTGATAGATCCCTCGGCTTGCGCCGCCTCGATGATGGTTCGCACCTCGACCTGAGAGGGAGAAGGATCAGTCATAGTCGCGTTCGCGACCGTCCCCTCTCCGCGCGGGGTGGGAGTGTCCATCTGCTTTTCGGTGGGCATGGGCTCGTTCGCCATTATGCCGCCCCCTGGAGCAGCTGCAGGAGGTCTCGTCGCTTGGCCTCGAGGCCGACCAACTGCGTAAAAAGCTGGTCATGCTCTGTCGGATCATTCACCGGATTCACTTCCTGGAGTACGTCTCTTCTGGATTTGATCTCTCGTTCCAACGCAAAGACCTTAAGCCGGACGAAGACCTCGTGAACGCGCTCGGGAGTGCGCTCGTAGCCGGAACCCTCGACGCCCACCGTGAGCTCCGTGAACAGGGCCATAGCATCGTGTGACAAGCGGGTTGCGATTGCGGAGCTCTTTGCCAGATTGTGCGACAGGGAGGCACGCGCCTCGCGGAACAGCTCCTTGCGGGATGGGGATGTGAAGTACGACTCGTCCGCCTCCGAAGACCACGATGCCGCATGTCCGGTTTCGGTCAACAACAGTGATAGCGCCTCTCGTTCAACCTTGACGTGCCCGGGAAAACGCCGGGTTTCTCTAGCGGCCCCCTCCGCTTGTGCTGCATACACGGGCTCTTCATTGAGCGCCCGCCGGATCGCATCAGGTTCGACGCCGATTCGCCGTGCAGCCATGAACACATACTCGTGCCTGACAATCGGATCTGACGACGACCTTAGCACCTTGACCACCTCTCTCACGGCGCTTGCACGCGCCTCAGGCGTGTCGAGCAAGAGTCGTCCGATTGCCTGCTCGACCTTGAACTCGAGCAGCGGATGCGCCGTTTCGATGGCCTTGCGAATTCCATCCGCGCCGTCTTCCGTGGCGACGTCCGCAGGGTCGCGGCCCGGCGGAAGCAACGCGACCAGAACCTCGATCCCGATTCGCCGGTAGATGTCGAAGCTCCTTTCGGTGGCGCCTTTTCCCGCGTCGTCGGAGTCGAGCATCAACACCACTCGGCCGGTGAATTTCTTCAAGATCTCGAAGTGTGAGTCTCCGAGCGCCACCCCGTTCGTGGCCACGGCAGTGTCGATGCCCGCCTCGTGGAGCGCGATCACGTCCGTATAGCCTTCCACCACCACCGCCAAATCGCGTGCGATTGGGGACTTCGCGCGGTTGAGGCCGTAGAGGACGCGTGACTTCGAAAAGGCCGGAGTCTCCGAGCTGTTCAGGTACTTCGGTTGCGCGTCGCCCAGGGCGCGTGCTCCGAAGCCCACCACGTCACCTTGCAGATTCCACGTCGGAAAGATGATCCGTCCGCGAAAAGTGTCGTAGTGGCTGCCGTCGCGCTCGCTCTTGCGGGTCAGGTCGGCTTGCTCGAGCTCGCGATGAGTGAACCCTGTGGCCGCGAGGTGACGGGTGAGCGCGTCGCCGGCCGGCGCGAACCCCAGCTTCCATCGCTCCGCCACGTCCCGACCGAAGCCCCGGCCCTCGAGATAGCGCCGGGCCGACAGCCCATCGGGGGACGAGGCCAGACGGTCATGCCAAAAAGCCGTCGCTGCCTCGTTCGCGGCGATGATGCGGGCCTTCAAACCCGCTATCTTTTGCTCGCCGGGGCGCATCTCTTCGTACTGCAATACGAAACCGGTTTTTCGAGCCAACCACTCGGCCGCCTCAGGAAAGGACAGGTTCTCGACCCTCTCGACGAAGTTATAGATGTCGCCCCCTTGCCCGCAGCCGAAGCAATGGAACAGCCCTTTGGCGGAATTGAGGGTGAACGACGGCGTCTTCTCGGAGTGAAACGGACACAGTCCTTTGAGGGTGTGGGTTCCAGATTTCTTGAGGCGCGTGTAGTCGGACATGATCTCGACTACGTCTGCGCGCTCTCGCAGCGCGTCTATGTCTTCGTCTCTGATCTTGGCCATAATTCTCCCGCTATCGCCGGCCGCGCCGGTGCCGCTTGCGGGGAAGCGCCCTCATCCTAAGACTCCCAGCGACGGAGCGGGGCTGCCGGCGAGAGCTTCGAACGCTCTCAGCGCGAACCGGTCGGTCATGCCGGCCACGTAATCGACGGCCGCAACCTTGGCGTCCGCAAGTGAGCCCGCCTCGCCGGGAATGGCCTCCGTGTGGTGCTCGAGAAGCGCGGTCACGACAAGCTCCACGACATCGCGAGTTGCGGCCGTGACGCGACCCAGATAAACGCGCTCGAAGAGGAAATCGCGAGTCGCACCCATGGCTCCGAAGACCTCGTCGCTCATGGCGATCGAGTCCCGGTCATAAGACCTTTCGACCAGATCAGAGACCATCGTGTGGATCCGTCGAGGCTGAGTCTCGCCCAGCACCTCGACCGTCTCGCGGGGCAGGTCGGCTTCTCGCAAGATCCCGGCTCGGATTGCGTCGTCGATGTCGTGATTCAGATATGCGATGCGGTCGGCAAATCGGGCTATCTGACCTTCAAGGGTCGAGGGCATGGGCATCGACCAGGTGTGGTTGGCGATCCCGTCTAACACCTCTCGGGTCAGGTTCAGACGTTCGAGGTCGGCGACCACCCGGACCGATTGGAGGTTATGGCGAAATCCCGGCGAGAATCCGGCGACGACTTCCTCTCCCAGATGTCCGAAGGGCGTATGGCCCAGATCGTGGCCCAGGCAGATGGCTTCCACCAGATCTTCGTTGAGCCGGAGGGCGCGCGCTATGGTGCGCGCCACCTGGGTGACCTCGAGGGTGTGCGTCAGGCGCACACGGTAATGATCGCCCTCGGTCGCCAAGAAAACTTGAGTCTTGTGGGCAAGCCTCCGGAACGCCTTGCAGTGAACAATGCGGTCGCGGTCGCGCTGGAAGCAGGTCCGAATGTCGTCCTCGGCTTCCGGGAGAGGCCGTCCGCTCGAAGTCGCGGCCAGGTGCGCTCTGGACGAGAGGTATTCCCCCTCGACTTCTTCCGTTCTTTTCCTGTAGTTTCCAATCACGATCAGACGCTATAGCACCGAAAGTGGGGGCGTCGGGGATGACCAACGGGGGATTTGGTTTTCGTGTAGGGGCCGGCTCGCTGCTGGCCGTCGTAGTGCTCGCCGGGGCGGGAATTCCCGCCGGGGCGGCCCAGCTCGGCGCCAGAGAGGATCCCGAGGCGACCGGCCCCCTCGCGCGCGTCAGCAAGGACTGCTCGAGCAAGGCCGAGCGGCACAACGGTGAGGTCGTGGCCAGCACAACCTCCTGCACCTATTTCTACGCCTTCAATCCGGCCCGGGAGTCCGACTCCGGCCGCAACTTCGGCGTCATGTGGCTCCAGACGTCCGTAAACGCGCGCAACGGTTGGTGCACCCGCAAGATCAATTCCGATATCCACATCCCCAATGTCGCCAGGGCGCACGCGCGCGGGCCGGGGCGGGTGCAGACGGATCACAAGCGCAGGGTACGCGCACGCGTGACGGCCGATGCGCAGGGAGCGACCTCGAGGCCGGGCGCGATCGAGCAGGGCTTCACGCTACGCCCTCGCCTCATCGAACCGGTGACCCTCAAAGGGCCCAAGCGCTTCCGCCTGAAGTGGAGAGGAAAGAGCGCTCGCCGGATGGCCTTCGCGCTGGGGGCCGAGCTCTCCTGGCCCCGCCGCACTCCTCCTGGATCGCTCGTGACCGCCGTCGGCTACGAGTTCGAGAAGCGATCGAACTGCTGACCGAGCTCTACTTGGATCCCGCCTCGGCCTCGCCCCACACTGCCTGAGCCGCCGAGAGGCGTGCCGTTGGGACCCTGAAGGGCGAGCAAGAGACGTAGTCGAGGCCGAGCCGCTCGCAGAAGAACACCGACTCGGGGTCTCCGCCGTGCTCGCCGCAGATGCCGAGATGCAAGCGATCATTGGAGGCTCGCCCCTCGGTGACGGCGATCTCCATCAAGCGGCCCACGCCCGGCTTATCGATCGTGACGAACGGGTTGTTCGGCACCAGCTTGCGCTCTTCATAGAGGGATAGGAACTTCCCGATGTCGTCGCGCGAAAAGCCGAAGGCGGTCTGGGACAGATCGTTGGTTCCGAACGAGAAGAAGTCTGCGTACTCGGCTATCTCTCCGGCGGTAAGGGCCGCCCGAGGCAGCTCGATCATCGTCCCGAACTCGATGTGAAGCTCGACGCCTCCGGCAGAGATCACGTCGCCGACGACGGGCTCGAGCTCCTCTCGCATCTGGCGCAGCTCTTCAGCAGTGGCGGCCAGAGGGATCATGATCTCCGGCTGCGGGTCGCCGCCCTTCTTCTTCACTTCGACGGCGGCTTCGGCGATCGCTCGCACTTGCATAGCGTAAAGGCCCGGTTTGATAATTCCCAAGCGGACGCCACGGAGGCCGAGCATCGGGTTCGCCTCGTGCAGCTCCTCGACTTTCGACAGCAGCTTGTGGGCCGCTTCGAGGCCGATCTTCTCGCGCCCCACCTCGATCTCGGAGTCGCCGCGCTCGCCGGCAAGGGCGACTTTGACGGCAAGCTCAACGTGGTCGGGGAGAAACTCATGTAGCGGAGGGTCGAGCAGGCGAACGGTAACGGGCAATCCGTCCATCGCCTCGAAGATGCCGATGAAGTCCTGCTTCTGCAGAGGGGCGAGAACGTCATACGCCTGCTGCTCCTCCTCAGGTGATTCGGCAAAGATCATCTTGCGCACCGCCGCGACGCGTTCTTCGCCGAGGAACATGTGCTCTGTGCGGCAGAGACCGATGCCCTCCGCTCCCCGGGCCCGTGCATTGGCGGCCTGCCCGGGCGTGTCCGCGTTTGCGCGCACTCTGAGCCGCCGATCCTTGTCTGCCTGAGTCATGAACAGCTCGTATGCGCGCCACAGCTCGGACTCGCGCGCCTCCTCGTCGCCCAGCTGCGCTGAGTCCAGAACCGAAGGCTCGGTCTCGAGGCCCTCGATGTAAACCGTGCCGTCCGTGCCGTCGATAGTGATCCAGTCGCCCTCGCTCACGGTCTGGCCGGCGACCGTGAATTCCCTTCCCATTCGATCGATGCGCAGTGCGTCGGCGCCGCACACCGCCGGGATGCCCTCGCCGCGCGCCACGACCGCCGCGTGGGAGTTGGTTCCTCCTGCAGAGGTGAGGATGCCT
>JACDBF010000260.1 GCA_013695055.1 Actinomycetota bacterium | reverse complement strand
GCCGAGAACCGGAACGTTGACGACGGCGCCGAAGAGGTAATAGACGCGGAACCACGAGGCGGTCCAGGCGCCGAGCATGCCGGCGGCCGCCGCCAGAGACGCTAGACCGAACATCGCCAACGCGATGGCCCACGCCATCGAGTGCGCGCCCCGGCGTGCCCACCACGACTTCAGCAGCTGAGCAGCAAAGACGAAGCTGACGGCCGCAGCCCCCAGCGGAAAGACCCACATGTGCGACTCCGAAGTGTCAATTCACCCGACGGAGTCACCCTAACCAGGGCCGGATGGGGCCGCGCGCTCTCAGGGAAGGGGTCGGGACTTTTCCGAATCGGATCCGAGTGCGGCCGCGATGAGCCACGCAAGAGCCGCCGCCCCGAAGGCCAAGACGGCTCCCAGCACGAGCTGGAGCCAGCCCGGCGGCTGGAGGACAACGACCACGATGGTCACGAGCACGAGCACCCCGATGAGCGCGGCGGTCGCCACCACCCCCGCGAGGCTCCAGCGAATCATGTTCCCCGCAAAGCCGTCGTCCGGCGTCGCCTTCTGAAGCATCTCGGCCCCCACTCCCAGCTGATCTCCATACGTTACCGACTCAACGAATAAGCGCATAGGTTCGCCTATGTTTCAGTCGATACCGAGGATTTCTTCCCACTTCTCCTCGATTACGTAGGTAACTCGTGCGGCTCCGTCACGAGACTCCCACTCCCTCAGCCGAGCACCCCCCGCCGAGTGGGTGTCAGCTGTCGCATACCGCCATTCACCACCCACTCGGGCCCGCACCGGGACAAACGCTCGAGCCGCTAAGCGCCAGGCGCTCGGTACTGGACTTGCTCGGCCTTGCGCAAGGCATCCATCGTTTCGTCGACGGTCAGAAGAACTGTCGTTTCCAACGAGCTAAGCGCACCGCTTCCACTAATCGCCAGCGCAACCGCGGCCATGGACACGTTGTCGGGGGCCTCCCATAGGGTGTAGCCGTCGTGTGTGCCGAAGGCGTACCAGAACCCATGGAGCTTCCCGCCGACCGACTCGGTGTACGACTGAGCGGCCTTTCGGCGGTCCTCTGGGTTGCCGATCAGCCTCGCCCAAGTCTCCGCCGTGTAGCTGAACCTCGATAGATAGAGCGGCATCGTCTCCCTCTCGTTCGTCGGTTCTCCCTGAGTCGAAGTCTAGCCCTCGCGCGTTTCATGCTGAAGGTTGTCTTCGCAAGGGAGCGGCCGGTCGTCGGAGATGTGGGGCCGTTTCGAGCGGCGGGTTCCTCAGCTTGAGGCCAACGGCTGGCAACGGCCCTGATTCGCATAACGGCGAGTTGTTGAATCTGGAGCGTTCTCCCATCCGACGTGGGATCATCGTGACAGGACCTCAACGGTCTCTGGCAACGACACCCCCTCGGGGGCGCTACTCGATGCTTGGAACCGCAGTCTCGGGGCGCCCGTTTCGCCAGGGCACGCCGAAGAGCGATTCCCCCGGTCAGAGCGGGAGGCGGAGGCGGGCGGGAATCGAACCCGCCCAGCAAGGATCGCCCGGCGCACCGGATTTGAAGTTCTAACCGGATCGTCCTGGGTGATCCTGGCTTCCTCCGGATCGTCGTATTTAGGGAGGTCAACGGCCCGGGATTCGAATCCTGATCGATCCTCGCAACCCCATCAGCATCGGTCCTTCGCGAAAAAGATAGCAAGGGGTCGGAATCTCCGGCTAAGGTGCTTGAACGTACTCTAAATAATTTATAGTAGGTCCATGCCGAACATAGAGGTTGGCCAAGCCCTGGGGGCACCCCTCGAGGTCAGGGGCGAGGTGTTGCTTTCGATTCCTGAGGATCAGTGGTTCGAGAGGAAAGACTCAAGGGTGTCACCTCTGGCGCTGGCGAACGCCGAGGGAGGACTCGCCAACGCCGACGGCGGAGTAATCGTCGTCGGGCTCAGCGGTGGGGTGGTCCAAGGGACAGACGCTGTATCCGAGCATCGCAATGGGCTGATGCAGGCGGCGATTGACTTCACAGAACCCGCGGTCAGGGCTCACAGCACGCTGGTCCCATGCATAAATCAAGCAGGGGAGGGCGATCGGCTCCTTGTGATCGAGGTCGAACCGAGTGAGAGCGTGCACGCCAACCAGCGCGACGAAGTCTTTATTCGGGTCGGAGATGAGAACCGCAGGCTGAACTTCCGCCAGCGCCAGGAATTGGTTTACGACAAGGGCCAAGCTCTCTTCGAGGCGACCATCGCCGCTGGAGCCACCCTTGCAGATCTGGACCAGGATCTGCTGTCCTCATATGCCGGCGCCTTGCAGCATCCCGATCCCGAGCGGCTTCTCGCGGCCCGAGGCTTGACCAACCGAGATGGAGACGTCACGGCCGCCGCGGTCCTTCTCTTTGGAGCGGCTCCCCAGGTCCACTTCCCGGAGGCGTATGTGCGAATTCTCCGCTACCTGGGGGTTGAAAGGGGAGCTGGGCGGCGCCAGCGTCTAAGGGAGGACCGCAGGTACGAAGGGCCCATCCCGAGGATTCTGCACGAAGCAACCGAGGAAATCAGAGCGTTACAGCCGACACGTAGGGCCCTAGGAGGGCACGGCCGCTTTGAGGCCATAGGGTTGATTCCCGAGGATGCCTGGCTGGAGGCGCTCGTCAACGCGGTGGTTCACCGCTCCTACAGTCTTGCCGGTGACCACATCCGGGTCGAGGTTTTCGATGATCGGATGGAGATAGAGAGCCCCGGTCGCTTCCCAGGCCTTGTCAGTCCAGAAGAGCCGCTGGAGGCGACAAGGTTTGCTCGCAACCCGCGCATCGCCCGAGTTTGCAGCGACCTTCACTTCGGTCAGGAACTCGGGGAGGGGATCCGACGGATGTTCGAGGAGATGCGACTCGCGGGCCTCTCTGACCCCCTTTACCACCAGACCGCTGGGAGCGTTCGCTTGACGCTCTTAACTGCTCCGATCGACCGAGAGTTGGAGGCTCGGCTTCCTACCGGCTCCAGGGAGATTCTTAGTGTGCTCCGAGAAGCGGGTCCCTTGAGTACGGGAGACCTAGTCGAGGTAACCGGCATGTCGAGACCATCGGTAATCCGTCGGATGAACATTCTTCGCGACACCGGGCTGGTCGGGTGGTCTGGGAAGGCCGCCAAAGACCCGCGGGCCCGATGGCAGTTGCGACCATAATGACACTAACGACATTAAAGCCTGGGATTGTTGGGCTCCGACCTGCACGTTTTGTCCCTGCTCTAAGGCCTGCTCTCAACATGAGCATCGGCCGCCTAAGCCCCCCGGACTTGGTCGTCCCCACAACAACAGGTGGGACTGCTCGTTCTTGCCCGTCTGGTCGCTGACAATCTCGGCGCCTTTAGTCGAGGGTAGTGGAGTCCCTATAGCGGAGGCGGACGGGAATCGAACCCGCCCACCGGGGATCGCCCGGCGCACCGGTTTTGAAGACCGGGAGGGACACCAGCCCCCTTTCGCCTCCAGGGTGCTCGGGATAGTAGACCGGCCCGAGGAGCGGGAGCTACCCCCGGCCCGCCGAGTGGGTGTCAGAGGTCGGCGGTATGCGCCACTCACCACCCATTCGGCGGGGGCGGGGGCGGAGGGGTCGGCGTTTCGAGGGCCAGCCTCCTCGCAGGTCGTCATGGCCCTCGATGCCCAGCAGCATGCGCTTTCGGTCCAGGCCCGATGAGTAGCCGCCCAACGTTCCGTCTGCGGCGATGACCCTGTGGCAGGGGATCACGATCGGTAGAGGGTTTGAACCTACGGCCCGGCCCACGGCCCGGGCCGAGCTTCCGACCTCGGCGGCCAGGCGGCCGTAGGTGGTGAGCTGCCCGAAGCCAACCGCAGCCATAGCCCGCATGACGCGCATGGTGAAGGGGCTGGCAAGGCAGAAGTCGAGTGCGACATCAAAGGACCGGGCCCGGCCCGCAAAGTAGCGGTCGAGCCCGGCCGCGACTCCGTCCACCGAACCAGGCTGCAGGTCGAATCGGCCGGGCAGTCTCTCGAGGGCTTCGGCCGAAGCGTCGAAGTCGATGAGGCACAAGCCCCGGCGCGTAGCGGCGAGAGTGAGAGCTCCAAGCGGAGAAGAGTGGTTCTCGTAGCGAATAATCGTCACGCGTTGCTCCTATGTCAAGCCGCTGCCGATTGCAACACCGGCACGGTCTTTGTAGGGGTCATCTCATTACTCCTCAAGGTGTTGAACACAACTCTCACGAGCTGCCGTTTGAGGCAGCGGATGGCTTCGCGCTTGGTCTTGCCTTCACTCATCTTGCGCTCGACGTAGTCCCGAGCCGGATCGTGACACCTGATCTGGATGACCGCGATGCGGTGGAAGGCGGCATTGAGCTGCTTGCCTAAAGGCATCGGTTGCGTTCGTCGTTCAGGCGCGGACTTGTTCCGGTGGCGTCGGAACGGCTTCGGGCGCAGCCAGGAAGCGCCCAGGAAGAGAGGTAGTGATGAACCAGGTCGCTCTAGTCGGAAACATCACCGACGATCCAGAGCTTCGCTACACCCAGAGTGATGCGGCCCTCGCAGGCTTCACCGTCGCGGTCAGCCACCGCTCCAAGTCGAATGGACAGTGGCAGGACGTCAACGACGGGTTCTTCCGCTGCACGGCA
>JACDBF010000252.1 GCA_013695055.1 Actinomycetota bacterium | reverse complement strand
GAGCGGTCGATCGTGTCGTGACGGGTCTCGTTGGCCAGCACGCGCACGACGGGCGCGCCCTGCAGGCCTTTCTCTTGGACGTTCCAGCCCTCTTGCTCGAGCACGTGATGCCGGGCCGCGGCGAGGCCGGTGAAGTTGGCCATCTGCCCTCCCGTGACGAAACCGAACGATGACCCCTGGGGCAGGCCAAGCAGCTCCACGAGCCAGCGACCGGCAACGTCCTCCACCACCGAGGCCGCCGGAGAAGCCACGTACAGCCCCGCGTTCTGATCCCAGATCGCCGCCAGCCAGTCGGCCGCGACCGTGACCGGCATCGCACCTCCGATCACGAAGCCGAAGAAGCGGCCGCCGGGGGTCGCGAGGAGCCCTGGCTCGGCGGCCGTCGTGAGCTCTTGGATGATCGTTTGAGGTTCCAGACCCGATTCCGGAAGGGGGGCTTCGAAAGCGACACGCACCTCGTCCAGCGAGGCGCTGCTACGTACGGGTCGGTCGGGGAGGCCCTCTATGAAACCGGCGGCGTAGCGAGCGACCTCCTCGAAGAGCGCGCCCAGGTCTGCATCTGCCATGGCGGGCATCTTCCCCCGAGCGAGCCGGGGACACAACGGCCAAGTCGGTCGAAGCGCTCTAGGCCAAGCGGCTGCGACAGCCTGTTAACAAACGTCTGCGGCAGGGGAAGCCTGGTGTTCGGTCGCAACACCAAGAAGACTCCGACCCGCCCGCATCAGGTCTAGTGGGGTTGGGTAGGATTTCGTGATCAGCCGGTCCCTCGAGGCCGGGCGAGTCGATTCAGGAGGTTTCTCATGGCGAAGGTCAAGCCGATCCCCGATGGATATCCGCAAGTTACTCCCTATCTCTGCCTGGACGGCGCCGCGGCTGCTATCGATTTCTACAGCGAGGTATTCGGCGCCGCGGAGCGCTCGCGCATGCCGGCCCCCGACGACAAGATCGGGCATGCCGAGCTCCAGATCGGTGATTCGGTGATCATGCTCTCGGATGAGTTCCCGGACATGGGCATGATGGGGCCGAAGGCCGTGGGCGGCACGCCGGTCACGGTGAGCGTCTACGTTGAGGATGTCGACGGCGCCTTCGACCGTGCGGTGAGGGCGGGAGCCAAGTCCTTGAGGCCCGTCGAGGATCAGTTCTACGGGGACCGTTCGGGTCAGTTCGAGGATCCCTTCGGGCATAGGTGGAGCGTCGCGACCCACATCGAAGATGTGTCTCCCGAGGATATGGCCGCGCGCGCCGCAAAAATGATGGCCGGCTGAGACACTCGGCCGCCTGATCCGAGGAGCGGCGGGTTCGCGGCTCTCGCCCGTTTCGGGATTTTTCCTGTATTTTCACTGTTCTAATGATGGAAAGTATGGGGAGGCCCGAAGGGAGGAGCCCTGAACATGCAGGTTGCCGCCGAAAAAACTGTCGCCGCGCCTAGAGTCGATCCCTACGGGGTCGGCGACGTAATAGACGCTCGGGCTCCGCGCTTCAATCAAGCCACCGTAGGCACGATCGCCCTCATCGCTCTGCTGACGGGATGGTGGGGGCTCTTGGGGTTGCTCGCGCTGCAGCTCGTGATCGGGCTCATCTTCGGCCGTCGCTTCTGCCTTCCCTGCGTCTTCTACTTCGAGGTGGTCCAACCAAGGATCGGCGAGGGCCGGCTGGAAGACTCCCGGCCCCCGCGCTTCGCCAACATCCTGGGGGCATCCTGTCTGACGGCGGCGACCCTCGCCCATATCGCCGGACTGGGCGCTCTCGGCTGGGCCCTGGGAGGAATCGTTGCCGCACTCGCTCTTCTTGCGGCGGCGACCGGTCTGTGCGTGGGCTGCCAGGCTTACCGGTGGGCGGCGCGCGCTCGGGGAGTCCGCGCCGACAAGGTGGACAAGATCGATCTCTCCGACCTCGAGGGGGCCACCGGAGACGACCTCATCGTGCAGTTCTCGCACCCTCTGTGCACCGGGTGCCGGGAGCTGGAGCAGACGCTGCGGGCCCGCGATCAAAGTCTGGTTGTGGTCGACGTATCCACGCGCCCTGATCTAGCTCGCAAATATCACGTCGCCGTCGTGCCCACGGCGCTCAGTGTTGCGAGCGATGGAACGGTGCGCCACAGGCTCGCTTAGGCGGGCCCCTGCATCCCGCGCTCTTCTCGCCTTGAAGACGCGTCCCCGTCCGGGTCGTCCTCGTCGTCGCTTCTGTGTTGTTTCCTGGGGCCGCGGCGACCTGTTTTCTCCGGCCGCGATATTGTCCGGCCACATCCTCCTGGACCGTTTCTTTCGGAAAGGACACACATCATGCCTCGTGAAGTTAGAGCAGTCATCGCCCGCTCTAAAGGCACCCCGGTAGAGGTGGACACGGTCCTCATCCCCGACCCGGGCCTCGGCGAGGTGCTCGTGCGAGTACAGGCGTGCGGCGTCTGCCACACAGACCTCCACTATCGGGAAGGCGCCATCAACGACGACTTCCCGTTCTTTCTCGGCCACGAAGCCGCGGGAATCGTCGAAACCGTGGGCGAGGGAGTCACCAATGTCGCACCCGGGGATTTCGTGATACTGGCGTGGAGAGCACCGTGCGGAAAGTGCCGCTCGTGCCGCAGGGGACGTCCTTGGTATTGCTTCGACAGTCAGAATGCGGCGCAGCCCATGATGCTCGACGACGGCACGGTGCTCAGCAATGCCTTGGGAATCGGGGCCTTTGCGGAGTTCACGTT
>JACDBF010000250.1 GCA_013695055.1 Actinomycetota bacterium | reverse complement strand
GCCGAGAACTCTCTGCTGACTGTGGCGAAAAGCCTCGAGGAGGCCCTAGGTATCGTCCGTCCGTTCATAGATCCCATACTCAGCGGAAAAGCAGACGGGGTTTGGGACCCGGCCCTTGGGAAGTGGGTGTCTCCTCTATCGACTAACCATCTTTGATCGTGGGGATTATCGGCCGAATAAGCCTCGTTCTAGCTGCTTGGCCTTCGATTCGGCCCCTGTGCTAGCGGTCACCAGGAATTCCGGGCTCACGGCCACGAAACCTCCGGAGCCGCGGCCACCAGATCTCCCGATGAGAGCTTCGGCCAACGGCACCACTCCCTTTCCGCTGAGGGCCTCGGCGAGGCGCCCCGGCGCAGGAGGTAGGGAAATCAGGGAAGCTGAGGACCTCTGATCACCACGAGTTTGCGACTCACGATCCTTGAGTCAGAGCCAACGAATCGATAGAAAACAGCGCAGAGGCCCTGACCATCCCCGGCCCCCGCGTCGCCTATGGGGCAAGATAGAGGCCGGGTTCTCACCCATGAACCACCCCTACAGCGAGTGGACCACTCAACGGGGCCTAGCGTCCCGGCGCGCCGCATTGACGGGAGGAAGCGCGTGACCAAGCGACGCAAAGGCACGGCGTCGTCCAGCTTCGGAGTTGGGCGTCGCGAGAGTCACGACTCCAGCTACTTCTACTCGCGCTTTGCCGCACCCAAGCTCTCGAGCGAAGCGGTCCTTAATCGCCCCGGCATCGTCGACGAGATCTACTGTGGCGACGCCAGACACATGGACAAAGTAAGACCCGAGTCGGTTGCGCTGGTGGTGACTTCACCTCCGTACTTCGTCGGGAAGGAGTACGAAGAGGCGCTCGGAGCGGGTCATGTGCCGGCCACCTATTTCGATTTCCTCGAGATGCTCCATGAGGTCTTCTCTGAATGTGTCGACAAGCTGGAGCCCGGAGGGCGCATCGCGGTCAATGTTGCCAACCTCGGTCGAAAGCCCTATCGGTCTCTGTCGGCGGACGTCATCGGCATCCTTCAGGATCGTCTGGGACTTCTCATGCGCGGAGAGATCATCTGGCGAAAGGCGCGCGGTGCAGGCGGATCTTGCGCGTGGGGATCATTCCAGAGCGCGGCCAATCCGGTGTTACGAGACTTGACAGAGCGTGTCGTCGTCGCAAGCAAGGGTCGTTTCGACCGAGCGGTGAGCAGAGCTGAACGGGCCCGGCTCGATCTTCCCTCTAATGACTCGATCTTCAAGGACGAATTCTTGGAAGCGACGACCGACGTTTGGGACATCCCCTCCGAGAGCGCAACAAGGGTCGGACATCCCGCGCCGTTCCCAGTCGAGCTCCCCTTGCGGCTGATCGATCTGTACACCTATCGTGAGGATCTCGTGCTCGACCCATTCATGGGTGCAGGGACCGCGGCGGTAGCCGCCGTGCGATCCGGCCGCCACTTCATCGGCTACGACACCGATGAGGGCTATGTGCTCGCCGCTAAACGCCGCGTTCAGCAAGAGCGAGATCGAGCAACGTCGCCTCGAGGTGGCTATCGCACGAGGAGGGCGGAGCTTCCCTCATTCCCAAAGGAGGTTCTCAAAGAGAACCATCAAGCGCGCTCGATCCGAGCAGGAGAGACGGCCAAGGAGATCGCGCGCGCCGTCCTCCGAGATTGCGGATTCGAGGTACACAACGACAGTCGAGGGTTGCACAACGGCGTCGAGGTTGACTTTGCCGCCGAGGACCAACACGGGGGCCTTTGGTATTTCGATGTCTCGGGCGGATTCACCGGCACGAGGTCGGGGCTTAGCAGGACGGATACGTTGTGGAAGACGCTTGGGCGGGCGGGCGTTTTAGCCGCATCGGAAACCGACGGGCCCCTGATACTCCTGACGACGAACCTTCCGCCGCGAGGAAGCGCCGGGGATGTGGCGCTGCGCGCAGCGCGCGGCGTGATGTATTTCGACGCCATCGAGATGCTATCCGCGGGGGGGCAGGAACGCCTGCGCGAATACGCCGCAACGGGTATCCCCGTGCAACCGGCCGGCGAGCTCTTGCCGCCGGAAGATGCGGACCACCCTGCCGTTTAGGACACCTCTGATGAGCGTGGCCTGCTAGGCGCTAGCGCTCTATGGGTTGCGATGCGGCGGCCCGGGTGATGTGAATGTCTCCGCTCATCGCGGTCGCGTGTAGCTCGAGACGAGGGGCGGCGCCATCATCCGGCGCATTGGTTACGTCGAGGTCTGAGGTCGTCTCGCCGCTCAGAGAGTTTGCGTCCATCCATATGCTCGAGCCGCGTGCCACGCCAACTTCAACGTCCCCGGAGGCGGACTGCAATCTGGCGGTCCCCCGGGAGATGGCGCCGATGCTTTGATCTCCCGAAGCCGTCTGGACCTTCACATCGGAGCGGCCTTCATGAATCTTTACATCACCCGACGCGCTCTGGACCTTAGCGGAACCGTCGACTCGCTTGAGAACCACATCGCCCGAGGCGGTCTGCACCTTCGAGTCTTTTGCCACGTGCTCTAGGTGAACATCTCCGCTCGCCGACTTGATTGTGGCGAGACGGCAGTTCTCGACGGAGATGTGTCCCGAGGCGGTCTTGATGTCGACCGACCCGAAACGTCCCCGACCGGTGACGTGGGCGGAGCTCGCGGAACAGCGGAGGCTGGCGTCGTCGGGGACGCGCGCGCGGACGTGCACTTGGGGGTCTCGACCGAGCGTGTGGGTCAGCCACGATCTCGGCGTTTCGATTTCGATGACGGTGCCTCCGGCTTCGCGGCGAATCTCGACGCGCGTGTCGCGAGCGGCGCTGCGGCTGCCCTCGTCGTCTCGCCCCGGCGTGACTTCGACGACGACTCGACCCTCCTCACCGGATTCGATGTCGATTCTCCCGGCGGAGACTCGAACTTCAACGGAGACCTCTCCAGTCGTTTCGAAGGTCTTGTTCACGTTCTGCTCCTTTCAGCTCGTGGCGTAGCCACGTAGACGGGTGCCGTGCGATTGCCTGGGGGTGGAGACGCTGCGGTCGAGAGCGCGCACAATCCAGCTGTTCAACGACACGCCCTCGCTTTCTGCGGCCCTCTCGATGCGGGCTTTCAGCGTCTCGGAAAGCCTGAGGCTGACGCGCGCAGTCATCGAGTCCGTTCCCGCGGCCGCCGCGCCTACGTCTGGATCCTCGACATAGACGAGCTCGGGATCGCGACCTGCCATTCGCACCTCGATGTGCCCCGACGGGATTCGGGCGCTCAACTCGACAGCCGCATCGGACAAGGCCTCGATCAGGCGCGGGCCTACGGCGACCGCTAGCGCCTGGCTCAGCCGGCGGGTCGCCTGATTCACGGCCTCCTCCGCCGGAGCGATAGACGCGAGCGCCGCCAAGTCCCCTAAGAGGCCCTCGACGAATGGCGATGTCTGCATGACATCATTATGACATCAAAACCCGATCTGAGCGGAAAGACGTTCGTATTTCGAACGCTGATCCGCTCAGATCGGTTCGGGGTGGGGGTTGGGT
>JACDBF010000221.1 GCA_013695055.1 Actinomycetota bacterium | reverse complement strand
CTTGATGAGCGTATGAGCCGGCGATTGGAGTCGGCCATCGATCGCCAGTACGAGGCTCAGATGAGGGCCATGCGCTTTCAGTCGATGGTATTTCCATCCGGCAACGTATTCGGGGGCCTGGCCCTGGCCGCCGTTCTTGGAGCGGGAGTGGCTTTCGGGCCGGGTTGGGGCCTCACCGCCGGGCAGGTCGTCGCATACCTGTTCCTGGTGAACCTTCTCCTCTTTCCCTTGGCGGAGATGGCAGAGAACTTCGACCAGACTCAGACCGCGATCGCCGGCTGGCGAAAGGTGCTCGAGGTCATGGACATACCCCCCGGCGTTCCCGATCCGGAACACGGGATCACGCTGCCATCGACCAGCCTGTCGATTGAGGCTCGCGAGGTCGAGTTCGCGTATTCGGACGGCAAGCGCGTGCTCCACGGCATCACCCTCGATGTGGCACCCGGAGATCATGTCGTCATAGTGGGTCAGACGGGATGCGGCAAGACGACCTTCGCGAAGCTGTTGTCCAGGCTCGCGGATCCAACCGCCGGAGCCATCTGCATCGGAGGCGCAGACCTTCGCGATATCGCTCCCGAGTCGCGCCGCAAGTCCGTCCGCATGGTTCCGCAAGATGGCTTCCTGTTCGATGGAACCATCAAAGCGAACGTCTGCTACGGCCGAGAAGGAGCAGCCGATGAGGACGTCGAGAGGGCGTTCGAAGCCCTCGGCCTCGGCGATTGGGTGAGAAGCCTTCCTGATGGTCTCGACCAGCGCGTGGGCCAGCGAGGAGAAGATCTTTCGGTTGGGGAGGCGCAGCTGGTCGCTTTAGCGCGAGCTCAGATCGCTGAGCCCTCGGTCCTGATATTGGATGAGGCTACGAGCGCGGTCGATCCCGAAACGGAGCGCGCCTTGACCAGGGTCTTGGCACGCCTCTCGGAGGGACGTACCACGGTCACGATCGCCCACCGCTTGTCCACAGCCGAGCGAGCGGACTGGATCTTCGTTTTCGACGGAGGCCATTTGGTTGAGAGCGGCGACCACGCCGATCTGGTGGCGGCGGACGGCACCTATGCGCGCCTGTATGAGAGCTGGCTCGGCAACACGCGCGCTCTGTAGAGTCCTTCATGCCGCAAGCCCGGAGGTACGCGCGGAAAGAACGACGAGAGGGGAGATGGCGATATGGCGAGCAGATTCACGGAGCTCATAATCGACTGTGGCGATGCAGCGACGCTTGGACGCTTCTGGGCCGCCGTTCTCGATTACGACATAACTGATGAGGACCACGACAGCGTCTTGATCGAGGGTCCCGCGGGGTCGGGGCCCGGCCTCTTGTTCTCCGAGAGCACCGACCCCAAGACGCAGAAGAATCGTCTCCACATCGACGTGAACCCGACTGATCGCAACCAGGCCGAGGAAGTCGAGCGGCTGATCGGGCTGGGCGCCCGCCGCATTGACATCGGGCAAGGCGACCAGAGCTGGGAAGTGCTCGCGGATCCGGAGGGGAACGAGTTCTGTCTGCTCCGACGACGCGTAGCTTGACAGGATCGGCCCCGGTCCGTCGAGCGGTGAGCGAGCGAATGGTCGAGCGGTGAGCGAGCGAATGGTCGAACCCGGAGAGAATCTCTTCCTCATAAGTGGGACCACGTTTTATCTAGCCGATAGCCGGGGAGATGCCGCGGGCGCCGAGGCGAGGGGCTTGTTCGCGGCCGACGTTCGCCACCTTTCGGATTGGCGGCTGCTGATCGACGACCGGCCACCGGAGGTCTTGACTTCCCACTCTATCGATCCATGCTCCGTCCGGATCTTCAGCACGCACGCGGGCTCCTCCGGCGGCCACAGCTCTTCGTTGTCGGTTAGGAGAGATCTTCGCGTCTCCGGGCGGTTGAGCGAGACTCTCGCCGTCGAAAACCTGCTGGGAACCTTGCAGCATGTGGAGGTTCGCTATCTGTTCGGCTCCGACTTCGCCGACATCTTCGAAGTCCGGGCCTCGTCCGGAGTTCCCGACGTCGTCGCCGGCGCCCCCGTAGTGAAGAAGAGCGGCGGAGTGATCGGACGCCTGTCTTTTTCAGAGGGCGATTTCAAGCGTGCTACGCGGGTCGAGTTCTCCGCACGGGGTGAGTCCCGGCCCGGCGGCCTGGCTTTCGATCTCGATCTCGAGCCGCGCGAACGCTGGGAGCTCGACATAGAGATCATCCCCGAAGCGGCATCCCCAAGCTTGGCCGGACCGGTTGCTCCTCCCACAAGAGCACCTCGCCCGAAGCTTGAAACGAGCATCGAGGGGTTGGAGAAACTATACCGGCAAAGCGTCATGGATCTGGATGCCCTGACGTTCATCCCTCGGGGCGATGTCTCCGAGATGGCGTGCGCGGCGGGATTCCCATGGTTCATGGCGCTCTTCGGCCGTGACAGCATCCTGACCGCGTACCAGGCCCTACCATTCTTTCCTCGACTTGCCAAAGGGACGCTTCTTAGTCTCGCGTCCTATCAGGCGACTCGGCTGGATGACTATCGCGAGGCACAACCCGGCAAGATCTTGCATGAGCTGCGCGTCGGAAAGCTCGCGTCGCTCGGAAGGATCCCTCACACGCCCTATTACGGATCCCATGACGCAACGCCGCTCTTTCTCA
>JACDBF010000211.1 GCA_013695055.1 Actinomycetota bacterium | reverse complement strand
GCATACAACGCGTGGTAGACGAGGCGCGCGACATCCTCTCCGGGCGCGTAGATTCCGACGACTCCGCACGCATCGCGCGCCTCTCCGGCCATCACCTCAGCCTAGTGGCCCGACTCGCAAATCAGTGGCATATTTGCGCTACTCACGCAGCGCGGCAGCGGTCGAGAGCCTCGACGTGAAGCCATTTCGATGGCCCTCGCGGGCTCTTTCGAGAGACAGCTTGAACGGCCCGAAGTCGAGCTGGTCGCCACACACCGTCCCGAGATGCCTGGCCTCGACACCCAGCTCCCGAGCCAGGCCCTCGACAGTGGGCGCCTCGTCCCGCCGGCAGCTCACGACCGCGCGGCCCGGCGATTCCGAGAACAGCCACCGCCACGAGCCCGTGCCCGGGTGGCTCAGCCGAAACCCTCGGCCCCCGGCGAGCGCGGCCTCGGTGAGCGCCACGGCGACGCCGCCCGCGGACGGATCGTGAGCCGATGCCAGCCGGCCCGAAGCCGCGCCCCGGACAAGGACGGCATGCAGAGCCTTCTCGGAAGCGAGGTCGAGGCGCGGCGGGCGGCCACCCAGCGCTCCGGCAAAGACTTGGGCGTACTCGCTGCCCCCGAAATCGTTCCCGTCGGTCTTGCCGAGCAGAAGGATCACGTCCCCGTCCCGGCCGAGAGCCGGCCCCACCGCCATGGAGGCTTCTTCGAGGATGCCTAGCATCCCGATCACCGGCGTTGGATAGATAGAGCGGCCGCTGGTCTCGTTATAAAAGGAGACGTTGCCGCCGGTAACGGGCGTTTCGAGGTAGAGGCACGCGTCCTTGATGCCTCGCACGATCTCGGAGAGCTGCCACATGACCTCGGACCGCTCGGGGCTGCCGAGATTGAGGCAATTGGTCACGGCGGCCGGTCGCGCTCCCGTGCAGGCGACGTTGCGAGCGGCCTCGGCGACCGCCAGCCGGGCCCCCTCATAAGGATCGAGCTGGCAGTAGCGACCGGGCCCGTCGACCGACAGGGCGACGGCGCACCTGCGCCCGGGCAGCCGGATCACCGCGGCGTCTCCGCCCGGCCCCTCGATCGTGCCCAAGCCGATCATGTGGTCGTACTGTTCCCAGACCCACTCCTTGGAGGCGATGCCGGGAGAAGCGAGCAACGCGAGCAGCGCTTCCTCGAGGCTTTCGGGCGCGGTCTCTCCCGAGGGAGAGAATTGAAGCGGCCCGGCCCACGGGGGCCGGACGCTCGGCCGGTGGTAGACGGGAGCCTCGTCCGCGAGGGCGGGGGCCGGAACGCCGGCGATCTCTTGGCCCCCGGCGACGACGGTGATCCGGCCGGTGGACGTCACGCGACCGGGAACCGAGGCCATGAGCCCCCAGCGGGCACACACCTCGAGGACCTCGTCCAGCCGCTCAGGCGTCACCGTCGCAAGCATCCGTTCCTGAGACTCGGAGATCATGATCTCGAACGGCTCCATGCCGGGCTCACGCAGATGGACGATGTCCGCGTCGAGCTCCATGCCGGTTCCCGATTTGGAGGCCATCTCGGCGACGGGGCACGACAGGCCTCCCGCGCCGAGATCTTGGAGGCCGGTCACCAGTCCTCGGTTGACCAGCTCGAGTGCGACTTCGATCAGGAGCTTCTCGGTGAAGGGATCGCCGACCTGCACCGACGGTCGCTTTGCAGCCGCGTCGTCTCCGAACTCGGCGGAGGCAAGCACGCTGGCTCCGCCGATTCCGTCGCGGCCCGTAGCAGATCCAAAGAGGACGAGCGCATCTCCCGGATTATCCGCGCGCCCGCGCATCACGCGTTCTTCGATGACGCCGAGACAGGCGACGTTGACGAGAGGGTTCTGCCTATAGCAATCCTCGAAGAGGCACTCTCCACCCACGGTCGGGACGCCGATGGAGTTTCCGTAGGACGAGATACCCGAAACGACGCCCTCAAGAAGGAAACGCGTGCCCGCATCTTCGAGGGGCCCAAAGCGGAGCGAGTCGAGAAGCGCGATGGGGCGTGCTCCCATCGAGAGAACGTCGCGCACTATGCCACCGACGCCCGTGGCGGCGCCGTTGCCGGGCTCCACAAACGATGGATGGTTGTGGGACTCGATCTTCCAGGCCACCGCAACGCCCGGCTCGACCTCGATTATGCCGGCGCCCTCTCCCGGGCCGACCAGCACTCGTTCCCCTTCAGTGGGCAGCGAAGCCAGCTCGACGCGGCTCGACTTATACGAGCAGTGTTCGCTCCACATAACCGAGAACATCGCCAGCTCGGTGTAGGAAGGGACTCGCCCCAGACGTTCGATGATGGCGTCGTGCTCGTCGTCGGTGAGGCCTAGCTCTCGGTAGACTGCTTGAGCCGTCGTCACACGGGCACCGAACGGATACCGGCCCCGACATGGTCCAGCATCGAGCCGAGCAGCACCGCGCCGTCCTCGGAACCCAGCAACGCTTCGCACGCGCGTTCTGGGTGAGGCATGAGGCCGAGCACGTTGAAGTCCTCATTGCAGACTCCGGCAACGTCGCCCAACGACCCATTGGGATTCTCGGCGTAGCGAAGAACCAACCGTCCTGAAGCGCGCAGATCCTCGAGCTCGGCAGCCTCGCAGTACCAATTGCCTTCGAAGTGATTAATGGGAAGGCGCAAGCTGCGTCCGGCCCCCGCCCTGCTGGTGAAGGGGGTCGTAGAGTTATCAACGTACGCACTAGTCCACTTACAGAGGAATTTGAGGTTCACGTTCCGGCGTAACGCACCGGGAAGCAGGCCGGCTTCACAGAGAATCTGGAAGCCGTTGCAGATACCGATGACCAAACCGCCCGAACGCGCGTGCGCGCATACGGCCTCCATGATTGGCGAGAAACGCGCCAATGCGCCGGTTCGCAAGTAATCACCATGTGCGAAGCCTCCCGGCAGGACGACGATATCGACATCGGAAAGCTCTTTCTCCTGGTGCCAGACGATCCTCGTCTCGGCCCCGAGCGAGCCCAGCGCTCGCGCGCAGTCTTGCTCGCAGTTCGACCCAGGAAACAACACGATGCCTGCCCGGACGCTCACGCGATGGTCACCTCGAACTTCTCGATAACGGGATTGGCGAGCAGACGATCGCACATCTCCATCACGCGGCTGTAAGCCTCGTCGCGATCCGGCGCGTCGATCTCGAGAACAATGCTCTTACCGACGCGCACCTCAGAGACGCCGGTCAGACCGAGGGCGGGAAGTGCCTTCTCTATGGTCTGCCCTTGCGGATCGGCGATGCCGTCTTTGAGCATGACATCTACCTTCGCCGAATAGCTCACGCGATCATCCGCCGATCGCAATGGCCGCGAACACCAAGATCGCCGCGACGGCCGTCAGGCACACTCCCCCGAATGCACTAGCTGCAATCGCCCGCAGCGGATCGAGCCTCGTCGCCGCTTCGGTCCCGCGCACGAACAGATAAAGGGACCAGGCCCCCGCGCACGCCTGAGCCGCAACCGAGAACGCCGCCCACATCGTTGCAAACGATTCGCCCAAAGCACTCGTGGCAAATACTCGGGGGCCGACCAGCACCAGATCAAGCGGCAGAAGCGCGACCAGAGTCGGGATCAGGGGGAACAGCGCAACGCCCCACACGAGGCGAAGATCCGACCCGCGCGCGTCGCTACCCAAAGAGCGGCTTACCGAAGGGCCGGCCAAAGACCACAAGGCCTGGGCCAGCACCGTGATCACGGCCCCTCCTAGCATCGTCGCTGCGAGCAAGGTCCATTCGTACTGACGAGGAGACACATCGCGTATGCCGGCCATGCCGGCAGCTTTCAGCCACAACAAGCTGAGGGCGGCGCCCCCTAGAGCCGAGAACACCGCGGCCGTGCGCGCTCCGGGCCGGCCGGTCCGGCGTCCGGAATCTTCCAACAGCGAGCCGAAGCCCGCAACGGGAGAGACCAGCACCCCTCGAAGCGCCAGGCCCAAGCGAGCCGACCGGCGGGCCGGATGCCCGGCGCGCTCGACGCCGGCCGAGGTCACTCCGCTGCTACTTTGACCCACGCTTCAAGAGTCGAGTTCGTGATCCGTTCATAGGCCTCCAGATAGCGCCGGCGCGTGTGATCGACGACCGCGCTCGGGAGCTCCGGTCCCGGCTCCGAGTGGTCCCACCCGCTGCCGTCGAGCCAATCGCGCACGTACTGCTTGTCGAACGACGGCTGCGGCTTGCCCGGCGCGTATGAATCGGCGGGCCAGAAGCGGCTGGAGTCCGGCGTCAAGACTTCGTCGATCAAGATCGTGCGGCCATCGTGGAGGC
>JACDBF010000210.1 GCA_013695055.1 Actinomycetota bacterium | reverse complement strand
GGTCGCACACGAGGTGGAGGACGTGGCCGCCTCCGATGGCGTAGCCCGCGACCATGGCGATCACGGGCTTGGGGAGCCGGCGAATCTGGACTTGAAGATCGAGGACGTTGAGGCGCCACGTCCCCTCGGCGTCCCGGTAGCCGTCTTGGCCCCTGATGCGCTGGTCGCCCCCCGAGCAGAACGCCTTGTCGCCTTTCCCGGTGAGGATCACGACCCCGATCGAGGGGTCGTCGCGCGCACGCTCGAAGGCATCGGCCAGCTCGAACAAGGTTTGGGGGCGAAAGGCGTTTCTCACCTCGGGGCGGGCGATGGTGACCTTGGCCATGCCCGCGGACGTCTCGTAGACGATGTCCTCGAACTCGCCGGAGGGTTCCCAATCGTGCAAGTGATTGCTCCTGAGTGATTACTCGAATGGTTGCGGTAGCGTAGCAGCCGATGGCCTCTAGCCGCGGCATGGGTGACGTTAGCGGACGCCTGGTCGCTCTCGTGCTCCCCCCCGGCCCCCGTTTTGTGGCCGAGCTCCAAGAGCTCTGGGGCAAGGGCGCAGCGGTTCTTCCCCTCGATGCTCGCCTCCCCGGCCCCGAGCTCCAGCGCGCCTTCTCGGAGCTGAAACCCGGGAGAATAGTGGATTCAGAGGGCGCCACCACGTCGACGGACGGGGTTGAGGTGGGTGCCGGAGTGGCCCTGGTGATCAGAACCTCGGGATCCACCGGCCGCTCCAAGGGCGTGGAGCTCACCCATGCGGTCCTGCAAGCCTCGGCGCGAGCAAGCCTCGAGCGGCTCTCAGCCGCCCCAGGTGAGCGCTGGCTTTCCTGTCTGTCGCCGGACCACATCGCCGGTATGCAGGTACTCGTTAGATCGTTGGTCGGGGGAAGCGAGCCGGTGATACACGAACGCTTCGAGGTCGCCTCCTTTGCACGCGAGCGACGGGCCGCATTCGTCTCGCTGGTTCCGACGATGCTTCGCCGCCTGCTCGACGCCCGCGTCGACCTGTCGGGCTGGCGAGCCATCCTGCTTGGAGGAGGGCCGGCCGACGGCTCTCTGCTCGCGCGCGCCCGTGCCGGAGGCGCGCGCGTGGTGACTACTTATGGAATGACCGAGACGTGCGGGGGAGTCGTCTACGACGGACGCCCCCTCGATGATGTCGAGATCGCGGTCGGGGGCCGGGGCCGCATATCCATCCGGGGGCCGATGCTGATGAGCGGCTACCGGCTTCGGCCCGACAGGACCTCTGCGGCCCTGACAGACGGTTGGTTTCAGACGTCCGATCGTGGGCGCCTGCTTGCTGATGGAACCCTCCAGGTAGTGGGTCGCCTGGACGATGTCATCATCTCCGGAGCAGAGAAGATCGCTCCATCGGAGGTGGCGAGCCTCCTCGAAGAGCATCCTTCGGTCGAGCACGCCTTCGTCTACGGGCGCCCCGATCGGGAGCGGGGCGAGCGCGTCGTTGCGGCGATCGTTCCGGCCCCCGGAGCCGAGCCGAGCCTCGACGAGCTCAGGGACTTCGCGACCGCACACGCGGCCGCATACAAGGCGCCGCGCGAGGTCGTCATCGTTCGCCACCCCCCCAACGCCAACCCGACGCCCTCGCCGAGTGGGTGATGAGTGGCGCTATGCGCCACCTGCTACCCAGTCGACGGAAGGGCCCACACCGACTGGGTGCTGAGTGGCGCTATGCGCCACCTGCTACCCACTCGGCGGGGAAGGACGATAGGCCCTCGGAGAGCGTCCAGGGCATAGCCGAACCATAGACGGGCTCGAAGAGGATGGCCGGGCCGGGCCGCTCGACGGCCTCCATGTCTTCGACCGCGCGTGCCATGATCTCGCTCGCCTCGAGGCGAGCGGCCTCCTCTCTCTCGTCGTCGAGCACGCCGAGCCGGCGCAGGTAGGCGGCCGTGCGCCCGACCGGCTCGAGTGCCCTCCAGCGCCGGGCCTCGGCCTCATCCCGGTAGCGAGAAGGATCATCGGCCGTGCCGTGGGGCGCGAGCCGGTAGCAGTAGGCCTCGATCAGGAAAGGCCCGCCTCCGGTGCGAGCTCGATCGAGCGCTTGGCGCGTTGCGCTCCAGCAGGCCAGCGGGTCGAAGCCGTCCACCCGGACGGCCGGCATGCCGTAGGCGACGGCCTTCTCGGCGATCGTCTCGGTCGCCGTTTGGCGGCTCACGGGCGTCGAGATCGCCCATTGGTTGTTGACGCAGAAGAAGATCACGGGGGCCTTGAAGACGGCGGCGAAGTTCATGGCTTCGTGAAAATCGCCTTCGGAGGTGGCCCCGTCCCCGAACCACACGAGCGAGGCAAGGGACTCCCCGCGCATCCGGGCCGCCCACGCGAGCCCGACTGCATGGGGAAGATGGGTTCCGATAGGGATGCAGATGGGGGCGACGCGATAGGTGCGCGGGTTCCAAAAGCCGTGGGCCCCGCCTATGCCCCGCCGGTAGAGAAGGGGAGTCGAGGCCGGCAGGCCGCGCAGTATCCCGATCGCGCTCTGACGGTACGAGGGCCAGAGCCAGTCGGACTCGTCACACGCGAACAGGGGGCCGGCCTGGGTAGCTTCCTCGCCCCAGAACATCGGATAGGTCCCGATGCGGCCCTGCCTCTGGAGGGCGACGGCGCGTTCGTCGAAAGTTCGCAGGAGAACGAGCCACGAGAAGATCCGGAGCAGAGCCTTGTCGCTGAGCCCCTGGGGCCGCGGGCCATCGGGGATCTCGTCCCCATCTCCGATGATTGCAAGGATGTCGGTCATGGTGGCCCGCAACGATAGCCGTGACGCTACTACGCGCGTCGTTGAGCCGTGGGCGCTACACTTCGATCGTCTAACGAGTTAATCAGGTCACGGAGCGAGGTCGTCCGGTTGCTCCGACGATCTCTGGAACGCGGGGGGAACTCAATGCGCAGGATCCGACTGGTCGCCATTCTCTGTCTATTGCTGATCGTGGCGGCCGCGTGCGGCGGCGAGACGACGGCGCCTAGCGATGGCGACTCCGGCAGCGCGGGCCAGGAAGGAACCGACCTGTTGGCCGTGGTCAAGGAGCGTGGACGGTTGATCGCGTCGACCGACCCCGCCTATCCTCCGCAGTCGTCGCGCAATCCAGAGGGCGAGTTCGAGGGCTTCGACATCGACGTCACGGCCGAGATCTCCAAGCGCCTCGGGCTGACGGAAGACGTGGAGTACATAACTCCCGCCTTTGGGGCCATCACCTCCGGTAACTGGAGCGGACGCTGGGATCTGAGCGTAGGGTCGGTCACCATCACTCCCGAGCGCGAGCAAGTGCTTCTCTTCACCGAGCCCTATTACTTCACGCCCGCCTCCGCGGCCGTGCATACGGACAACACCGACATTCAAGATCCGGCCACCGACCTGGACGGAGCGACCATCGGTGTGTGTCAGGCCTGCAGCTACGAGCTCTATCTGCAAGGCAAGCTGGAGCTCCTGGGAGAGAAAGTCCCGTCTGAGATATCTGACGCCGACGTGAAGAGTTACAACACGGACTCCACGGCGATCCAGGACTTGGCCCTGGGCGACGGCGCTCGCCTCGATGCGGCTATGTCGGCGCTGCCCACCCTCGAGCAAGCGATAGCCAACGACACGCCCATAAAGGTCGTCGGGGATCCGCTGTTCTACGAGCCGCTCGGCGTTGCCCTTGACAAGGAATCGCCCGAGGACCCGCAGGCGTTCTTCGACGAGGTCAACAGGATCATTCAAGAGATGCATTCGGATGGAACGCTCACGGAGCTGTCGGAGAAGTGGTACGACGGCACGGATCTCACCAAGAGGGCCGGCTAACGAGCTAGAGGGGCTGACAGGTGAACGTCGGCGCTACGCATGGAGAAAAAGAGCTCGGCGTTCAACGCGCCGGGAGGGCGCAACGCGGCGGGGCTCCCGATGAGCGGTCGGAGGCGATGGCATTCAAGAGAAAGCTGTTGCTGGTCTACCTGGGAATTGCCGCGTTGCTGGCCCTCCTATTTGTCTGGTTCCAGTTCGACACCGCTTTCATGCTCGAGTGGCTTCCTTATCTCCTGAAGGGAGTGCCCCTAACTCTCTTGATCTGCTTCGGGGGCATCGCTCTCGCAACCATCCTGGCGTTGCTGGGCGCCCTCGGCCGGCTATCGTCCAACGCCATTCCCCAGGGCATCGCCAACTTCTACGTGTCCTTTATCCGCGGCACCCCATTGTTGGTTCAGTTGTTCTTTATCTTTTTCGCCCTTCCCCAGCTCGCATTCAAGCCCTCGTCGCCGGCGTTCCTGGAGAGCATCTTCGTCCTGCAGCTAACCGTCGCCGCCATCCTCGCCCTCGGCATCAACTACGGCGCCTACATGACCGAGATCTTCAGAGCGGGCATCCAATCGATCGGACACGGCCAGCTCGAGGCGGCCCATGCCCTCGGGATGACGGCGGGTCAGAGCTTGCGGAGGATCATTCTTCCGCAAGCGGTCCGAGTCGTGGTTCCGCCCACCGGAAACGAGTTCATCGCGATGCTCAAGGACTCCTCCTTGGTCGGCGTCGTGGGAGGACAGGAGCTTTTCTTCAGGGCGCAAACAACCGGCAATGCTCAAGCGCACACTTTCGAGACGTTTGCCGTGGCGGCGCTGATCTACTGGTTTCTCACCAGCGTGTTCTCGTTCTTCCAGAAGCGCCTGGAGAACAAGGTGGCGCGCGGTCACGTGCGAGAGCAGCTACATGTCCACTGACGTGATCCGCATCGAGAACCTCGAAAAGCGCTTTGGGGAGCTCGAGGTTCTCAAGGGGATAACCCTTAACGTCCCGACCGGAGAGGTCGTGGTGATCTTCGGACGATCGGGGTCGGGAAAGAGCACGATGCTTCGGTGCATCAACTTCCTGGAGGAGCCGACCGGCGGATGTATCGAGGTTGACGGCACGCGCATGGAGGTCGGGGTCAATACGCGCGCTCGCAAAGAGACCATCCGGCAGATCCGCATGAAAGCCGGGATGGTCTTCCAAGATTTCAATCTTTTCCCCCATCTCACGGTGATGGAGAACGTCATCGAGGCTCCCGTAACTGTCAAAGGGGAGTCGAAGGCCGATGCCAAGAAAGTTTGCGCCGAGCTGCTGGAGAAAACCGGTTTGTCGGATAAGGCCGACGAGTATCCGATTCGTCTCTCCGGAGGGCAGAAGCAGCGCGCCGCAATCGCACGGGCATTGGCGATGCGACCCAAGATCATGCTCTTCGACGAGCCGACCTCGGCCCTCGACCCCGAGCTGATAGGTGAAGTCCTAGAGGTCATGCGCAACCTCGCCAAGGAGGGCATGACGATGATAGTCGTGAGCCACGAGATGGGCTTTGCTCGCGAGGTGGCCAACCGCATGTGCTTCTTCCACGAGGGCAAGATCATCGAGGAGGGCCCGCCCTCACAGATGATCAAGGGGGCGCGCGACGAGCGCACCCGCCGCTTCCTCGAAGCGGTTCTTTAGCCCTTATTCGCAGGGGGACTTAAAAGGCGCGGCGTAAGGCGGCCCGGGCCGCGTGGTAACCGCTCATCCCGTGCACGCCTCCGCCGGGAGGCGTCGAGGACGAGCATACGAAGATGTCTTTCGCCGGCGTTGAGTAGGGGACCCAGCGGGCCGAGGGACGGCGAAACATCTGGCTCAAGTCTTGTACTCCGCCGTTGATGTCGCCGCCTATGTAATTGCTGTTGTGCCGCTCCATGTCTTGAGTCCCCATGGAAGCTCGCCCGAGTATTCGGTCGCAGAAGCCGGGGGCGAAGCGCTCGATCTGGCTTTCGATCGCAGCGGTCATGTCGACGGTCGATCCGCCGGGGACGTGGCAATAGGCCCACACCGTCTGTTTGCCTTCGGGGGCCCTCGTTGGATCGAACAGACTCTGCTGCGCGACCAGAACATAAGGACGATCCGAGTGCCGCCCGCGCCCGACCGCGTCCTCTGAGGACGTCATCTCGTCGAGCGTTCCTCCAAGATGCACCGTGGCCGCGCGCGTGCACTCCTCGGCCTTCCAGGGGATGGGGCCGTCCAGCGCCCAGTCGACCTTGAAGACGCCCGGCCCATAGCGAAAGCGAGCGTAGGTACGTCTGAAGCGAGCAGGCAAACGGTCCCCGGCTATCGCGTTGATCTGACGCGGCGTGAGATCGAAGAGCGTGGCGCGCGCCGGCGGCAAGTCACCCATTGCCCGAACGCGTTGACCAACTACGATCTCTCCGCCCAGCTCCTTGAGATGAGCGCTGAGAGCCGAGACGATGGCTTGCGAGCCGCCCTGTGGGAAAGGCCAGCCGAACGCATGCGCCAGCAGCCCCAAGGTCAACCCAAATCCGGCCGTGAGTCGTTGCCTTAGGGGCAGCAGCGCGTGCGCCGCCATTCCCGCGAACAACGCGCGGGCGCGATCTCCCTCGAAGCTGGCTCTCGACAGTCCTTCGGCCGAACCAAGGCCCTTGAGGGCGAAGTACGTGAGCGCCGGCAGCGCGTCGACGGGCGGAGGAGGAAGTACGCGCCCGGCCGTCATCGGGCTCAGCAGTTGCGGGATCAACTTGTCGCTGCGAAGAAGCGGCCCGAAGAGCTTACGCCAGGCGCGGGCGTCATCGCCCAGAGACTCGCCGGTCGCGGTAAGGGAGCGCTCCAACACCGCCGCGCTTCCGTCGTCCAAGGGGTGCGCAAGGGGAGCGGATGGATGCACCCACTGCACTCCGTAGCGCTCGAGCGGAAGGGTCTGAAAGAAAGGCGATGCGGCGGCAAGGGGATGTATCGCCGAACAGACGTCATGGACGAATCCGGGGAGCGTCAGCTCGGCAGACCGACATCCTCCCCCGATCGTTGGTTCCGCCTCGATAACGATTACGGAAAGGCCCTCGCGCGCCAGGGTTATCGCGGCCGCCAGCCCGTTGGGGCCCGAGCCGACTACAACGGCGTCGTAGCTCAGCTCGGTGCTCTTCGTGGGTCCTGGCGGTTTCCGTAACTCATTACGGCATGAACGTTACGTCCTCCGGAAGGGCTTGGCGATCATTCGAAAGGGCGTCCCCATCGAGTAGATGCTCGACCGGATGGCGGCGTTGTGCCAGATGTTGGTGGCTTTGGACCATTGCCTCTTCTTGTCCACGCAGATCACCTGTGTGTCGACTTCGCCGCCCGCTCCGAGGTAGGAGGCTAGAGAGCTCAGCGTGTGCTCCCAGAACTCGTCCTCCTTCTTGTGCCCCCCCAGGCTCAGCCCGATCTCGTACATGGGATCGTTCGAGCGCATGAGCACCTGCGCTTGGGCAACCGGCGAGCCGCTCTTCTCGAACGAGCTGAACGTGATCCAGCCGGCGAACATGTGGCCTTGCGGCGTCATCAGCGTGAATGACTCTTCGTCCGCATACAGCACGAGCACACCGGTGGAGAGCTTCAGGCGACCGGGCATGGTGAGGTTCAAGAGAGCGACCTCTCCCGGAGCGATTCCGGTGAGGGGCCCGAAGAAGCGGTTGCGCTCGGGCCAGAACTTGGAAAAATTCTCTTTCCAGACGGTGATGATCTCGGACGGAGTCGACTCGCAATTGGCGAGCTCGACACGATAGGTCTTCTGCCACATCTTCCCGAAGCCCTGAATGGGCGACATGACGCGCCGGCCCGTCACGTTCAAGTTGACGGCGTCTGCCGGTGCATCGGACACGCTGAGACGGGAGACGCTCTTTGCCCAGTTGGCCGCATCGCGCGCGCTGACTTCGGGCGGCTTTACCTCTTCGTGAATTTCCTCTTCCGAGATGACTTCGGGAGTGGGGCCGTCGCCTAGACGCAGCTCCGGTCCCTCGTTTACCGGCGGGTTTGTTGAGGTCATTCGGATCTCCCTTCTAGGCGCCGGCCGCCGCCATCGCATCCCCTTCGGTGTCGTGAATGCCGATGGCGTCGTCCAAACGGGTGAGCTCGAAGATCTGCGTGTAATGCTCGTTGAGGCCGAAGGCGAGAATGCGCTGGTGCTGGCGATTTGCGCGGACTACCAGAGTCACCAGGAGGCCGATGCCCCCACTGTTCATGTATTCGAGGCCGCTGAAGTTGAGCATTATGCAGCGCGCCTGATCGGCGCTCGCCTGGCCGTAGGCCTCCATGAGGACGTCCTCGCTGCCCGATGTGACGTCCCCCTTGATGTCCACGATGCTGGTGCGATCACCAGCTTTGCGAACATCCATGGACAGAGTTGGTTGCGACATACCTGAGCCTCCCTATCTATTGCAGCGGTTCCTACGCCGGCACATCGGTGAGGGCGTTCTCTTCATCGGTGAAAATGGTCATGAAGTCGGAGAGACGCGTGATCTCGAAAATCTCGCGGTAGTGATCGCTGAGGCCACATGCGGTGACGCTGCGGCCGTCATTGCGGGCCCGCGCCAGAAGTCCGACTATCACCGCGATTCCCGTGCTGTTGATGTAGTCGACGTCGTCGAAGTTGAGCAAGACCTTGGCGACTTCCTGCTTGGTTGCGTCGGCATATGCCGCGTTCAGGGGCTCCTCGGACATGCGGTTTATCTCGCCTTGGAGGTCGATTATGGCAATGCCATCGCGATGGCGTGCCGAGGCCTTAAGTGGGCTGAGAGACATCGCCGTCTCCTTTCAGGTTGAGGATCAACTCGATGGTGTGCTGCTTGGCGTCGGAGCTGACGCGCATGTCGTCGACCATGTTCTTGATCAAGAACAGGCCCCACCCTCGAGGAGTTTGCGTGCCTGCGAGCTTGGCCTCGAGATCGGGCGCCTCGGCGTCGGCTATCGGGCGTTCGCCGCCTTGGTCACTGACCTGCACCATGATCCGCTCGTCGTCGGCGAGGACGCGGATTTCGACCGGCAATTTGGGATCGGACTCGTTGCCATGCTCTATTGCGTTCATGGTCGCTTCGGCGACCGCGGTCTTCAACCGCTCCAGGCGCTTGCCGGAGATCAGGGTTTGCACGGCGTCTACGACGGGCTGCACCGCCTGGCGCTCGTTGCCGAGCTCGCTCGGGAGCGAGAACTCAGTAAGCAGACGCGTGTTCTGCCCGACCCTGTCGGAGGAGCTTTCCTGCATGATGCCCGCGGAAGAGGACCGGCCGAGTGTCACGAGAGTGATGTCGTCTTCTTGCTCGGCCGAGGCTCCGGTGAAGCGATCGAACTCCATCAGGAGCGCGTCGATGATGTCGTCTCCGGAAGCGGTTTCCATGAGCTTCATCACACGCGGGAAGCCGAACATCTCGCGTTCGGGGCTGTGCGCTTCGGCGAGCCCGTCGCTGTGAAGCAGAACCGTCTCGCCGGGCCCAATATTGGCCTCTTTCTCCTCATAGACCATGCCGGGCATCAGTCCGAGAGGCATGCCGCGGGCGCGCAACTCTTTGACACCCTTGCTGGTCGACACGTAGGGGAGGTTGTGGCCCGCGTTCGCGTATTGAAAGCGACCGCTTCCCGGATCGAGCACTCCGTAGAGGCACGTAACGAACATCTGCGCAGGGATATCGGGCACCAGCAGGTCGTTGACGCGCTCGAGCACCGTTCCGGGGGAGATGTGGTTGGTGGCCTCGCCGCGAAGCATGCTGCGCGTGGTCGCCATAACGAGCGCAGCCGGTACCCCCTTGTCGGTGACATCGCCGGCGACGACTCCGACGCGCCCGTCCGGAAGCTCGATGAAGTCGTAGAAGTCGCCGCTCACCTCGCGGGCCGGGCGATAGTGGGCCGAGACGTGCCAGCCTCCCAGCTCCGGAAGCTCCTTGGGCAGGAACTGTTGTTGAATGAGTCGCGCGACGCGGAGCTCTTGCTCGATGCGTTCCCTCGACCTTGCCTGCGCCTCTTGCTGACGAACAAGCTGGCCGACCCGCACCGCCGGAGCCGCCTGAGCGGCGAGGTTGGCGAGCAGCTTGCGATCGTCCGCCGAGTAGTCCTGCTCGCTCAAGCGTGAGCCAAGGTTCAA
>JACDBF010000163.1 GCA_013695055.1 Actinomycetota bacterium | reverse complement strand
AGGGGGAGGGCACCGATCTCTTCCTCGAGGTCGGGGGCCGGACGATTCTTCCGGCCGACGGCAAAGAGAACTTCCCGGACGGCGAGATCTTCACCGGACCCAAGGAAGACAAGACGCGCGGCGTCGTGTCGTTCACCTACCCGGCGATCTACGGAGGCCAGTCTGTCGAGGGCATCAGGCTCGAATTCGAGCGGGGCCGCGTGGTCAACGCGACCGCCGACAAGAACGAGAGCTTCTTGATAAAGACGCTCGACACCGACGAGGGCGCGCGCATTCTCGGCGAGCTCGGCATCGGCACCAACTTCGGCATCACGAGGTTCTCGGGCGAGATACTTCTCGATGAGAAGATCGGCGGCACCGTTCATCTCGCGGTGGGCGCGTCCTATCCGGAGTCCGGGGGCGTTAACGAATCGGCGGTGCACTGGGACATGGTGTGCGACCTTCGTAGGGGAGGCCGGATAACCGTGGACGGCGACGTCCTGATGGAGGACGGCAAGCTCCTCGTGTGATCGCACCTCCGAACCAAAGCTCGCATGGATAGAGACACAGAACGGGGGCCGGACGTGGACATCGACGGCATTCGAAACGAGGCGTTGTCCTGCACCAAGTGCAGGCTCGCCGAAGGGCGCACCCAGGTCGTCTGGGCCGCCGGCAACCTCGACTCCGACCTCCTATTCATAGGTGAGGCCCCGGGGTTTCACGAGGACAAGCAGGGCATCGCCTTCGTCGGAGCTGCGGGTCAGCTGCTCGACAAGCTCTTGGCGGAGATCGGCCTCGACCGATCGACCGCCGCCATCGTCAACGTCATCAAGTGCCGTCCGCCGGGCAATCGCGACCCGCAACCAGACGAGATCGAAAGCTGCCGCCCCTACCTCGAAGCGCAGCTCGCCCATATGCGCCCGAAGGTGATCGTGACTCTCGGCAACTTCGCCACTCGCTTCATCCTTCAAGAGCAGATCGGCATCACCCGGGCCCGTGGGCAGAAGTATTCGAGGCTCGGCGCAACGGTGGTGCCGACCTTCCATCCTGCCGCTGCTCTGAGAGGTGGACGCTTCGGTGGCCTTAGCCCCATCGACGCGCTGCGGATGGACTTCCAGGTCGTGAAGACCTTGTTGTCGGAACCCCGCGTTCGCCTGGATGAGACGCCGGACCGGGAGCCCGACTCGGCGCAGCTCGGCCTCTTCTAGCCGATGTCCTCGGCGGTGGCGGTCACGAGCCGTTCCGTGGAAGAGACGCGCATCCTCGGAGCGTCGCTCGCCCCACTCCTCCTCCCCGGCGACGTGGTTAGTCTCAGCGGCGACTTGGGGGCCGGCAAGACCGTGTTCGTTCAGGGTGTCGCTGCGGCCCTCGGCGTGAGCCGGCGGGTCACCAGCCCCAGCTTCGTGATCGTCCATCACTACGAGGGCGCGTATCCAATCGTCCACATGGACGTCTACCGGCTCAACTCGTTCCAGGAGGTGTTAGATCTCGGGTTCGAGGAGCTGCTCGATCCTGAAGCCATCATGTTCGTCGAATGGGGCGAGGCGGTCACGCCTTTGCTGCCCCGCCGATACCTCGAAGTCGAGATGCGCCGGGCCATGAATCCCGACGACCCGACCGACCGGGTCATAGCCTTTCGTCCGCGCGGCGCCGAATGGGGCCGCAAGGTTCAGGCGATGAGTCAGACGGCGGAGACGCTGTTGGCCGCGGCCTCGGCGGAGACGACTCAGAGGTCTCGCTTTTCGTCCGCGCCGATCCCCCGTGCACGCGACCATAGAGGCGTGAACGACGGAAAGGGCTCTGGGGCCTGATGCTGGTTCTGGGGATCGAGACCTCAACCCCCCAGGCGAGCGTTGCGATCGGGTCTGAGCAGGGCGTGATCGCGGGAGCGCTTGTCGCGCGCGGCGCGAGCCACAACGAGTTCTTGCTTCCCGCCATCAGATGGTGCCTCGACGAGACCGGGCTCGGTTTCCGCAGCCTCGGGGGCATTGCCGTGAGCCTCGGGCCCGGTCTCTTCACGGGGACGCGCGCCGGCGTGGCCACGGCCAAGGCGCTTGCACAGACGCTGTCGGTGCCCATCGTAGGCATGGCGAGCCTCGACTTACTTGCATATGACATCCGCTACGCGCCCAAGACCATCTGCGCGGTCCTGGACGCGCGTCGTTCGGAGGTCTTTCACGCCTTCTACCGATCCTCTCCCGGAGGAATCCAAAGGATGACTCGCTACGCAGTCGAGCGGCCCGAGAGGCTTGCGATCGGCATCGCCTCGAGACCCGAGGAAGTGCTGATGGTCGGGAACGGCGCGCTCCTATATCGGGAGGTATTCGAAGAGCTTGGCTCGGTAGCGGAGATGGGGACGATGAGCCACTCGTTTCCCGAGGCGCGCGCCCTCGTCGAGCTTGCCCTACCCCGCTTCTTTCGAGAGGATTCCGATTCTCTCTTCGATCTCAAGCCGCTCTATCTTCGTCACTCCGCAAAACGCATCGAGTGGGATCTCATTCGCGGAAAGACGCCTGCATGAGCGCGGTTGCCCGTTTCCCCGACAGGTACCCCATCGACGATCTCGAGCTCGTGCGCATGAGACGCAGGCATCTCCGGAAAGTGCTGTCCATCGAGGCGAGCGTTTATCCGCGGCCATGGAGCGCGTCGTTGTTCCTCTCTGAGCTGGCGCAGCGTTCCTCACGCAGCTACCTTGTAGGGCGACATCAGGGAATCACGATCGCCTACGCAGGCATGATGTTCACCGGCAGGGAAGCGCACGTAACAAACATAGCGGTTGATCCGGACTTCCACGGGCGCAAGGTCGGCACACGATTGCTTCTCACGATGGTGTACGAAGCGCTGGCGCGCGGGTGTGAACGTATCTCACTAGAGGTTCGAGTGACTAATGGTGCGGCGATGAGCATGTACGGCAAGTTTGGATTCATCACGACCGGCATCCGCAAGGGCTACTACATAGAGACAAACGAGGATGCATACATAATGATCGTGGAAGACGCGCTGTCCTCCGCCTATCGAGGCCGCATGCAGAGCATTCGCGACGAGCTGGACGACCTCAGCGACGACGGCGACGACAGCGACGACTCCATTGAGTGAGACTCTGTTGGCCAACCCCGCGGCCGAGACCAAGCTCGACCCTTTTGCCGAATGGGACGACGCCACTCTCGTCTTGGGCATCGAGACGTCGTGCGACGAAACGTCGGCGGCGGTCGTCCAGGGGGGCCGCAAGATCCTGTCCAATGTGATCGCGTCGCAGACCGACCTTCATGCGGACTACGGGGGCATCGTTCCCGAGATCGCGGCGCGCGCGCATATCGAGGCCCTCACTCCGGCCATCGGCGTAGCGCTGCTGCAGGCAGACGTCACCTTTTGGGACATCGATGCGGTCGCCGGTACGCTCGGGCCCGGTCTCGTCGGGTGTTTGCTGGTTGGAGTGGCCGAGGCGAAGTCGATGGCCGCGGTGCTCGATGTGCCTTTCGTTGGCGTCAATCACCTCGAGGGGCATCTCTACTCGGCGATGCTGTCCGATCCGCCGGTTCAGTGGCCCTCCCTCGCGCTGATCATCTCGGGCGGCCACACGATGACGGTCTACGTAAAGGATCACGGCAGCTACGAGATGCTCGGCGGCACCGTCGACGACGCTGCCGGCGAGGCGTTCGACAAGGTCGCGCGTTTTCTCGGGCTCGACTATCCCGGAGGCCCCGAGATCGACCGCCTGTCGCTGCTGGGCGATCCGAGTGCGATTCGTTTCCCGCGGGCCATGAGCCGCGACGAGGGCTTCGACGTTTCCTATTCGGGCCTCAAGACCGCGGTCATCAACCATGTCCGCAAGATGGAGGCGAGCGGGGCCGAGGTGTCGGTTCCAGACATCGCCGCGTCGTTCCAGCAAGCCGCGGTCGAGATGCAGGTTGGAAAGACGATGGCCGCCGCCGAGCACATGGGGTCCGAACGCGTGCTTATGTGCGGAGGAGTCGCCGCGAATTCCGGGTTGCGGAGCGCGCTTGCCACAGCGTGCGAGGAACGGAGCCTCCCGCTCTACGTCCCTCCGATCGAGCTGTGCACCGACAATGCGGCGATGATCGCCGCCTGCGGCAGCGCCATGCTGCGTGCCGGGAACTACACGGGCCTGGGGGCCTCGGCCGATCCCAACCTGCCGCTTATTCGTTGAGCGTCGGCGCCGCCACCCAAACGTCTTTGTCCCCAGTCCGCTTGCGGAGAGCGAGGGTCGCGGTCGCCGCCGCCTTTTTCGTGCACGGCGCGATGCCCGGCTTCTGGGCTCCCCGGATCCCCTACATCAAGGCCAACCTCGGCCTCGGCGAAGGCGCCTTGGGTCTGGCCCTCTTGGGCCCGGCGGTTGGCGCTCTGGGGGCCATGCTGCTGACCGGAGCGATCATCGCTCGTGGTGGGGGACGCACCGTCGTCCGGCTCACGCTGGTTGCAAGCTGTGTGGTCCTTCCGCTGCCGGTGATGGCGCCGAGCTTTGCGTGGCTGGTAGCGTCGCTCGTCCTTCTGGGCGCGTGTTTGGGGGCCATGGACGTCGCGATGAACGCTCACGGAGTCGGGCTCCAGCATGACTACGGCCGGCCGCTCATAAGCAGCTTTCACGGCATGTGGAGCCTGGGCGGTTTCGCGGGCGCCCTGATCACCGCGGGGCTTATCCAGCTGGGCGGGGGCCCGGCGCCGCACCTCGTTGGAGCCGCTCTCGTCCTTGCGATCGCGGGCCTTGTTCTCACCCGCGGGTTGATCGGGGACGATCCGAACGCCGACGACTCGCCGCCCGGCCCCCGCTTTGCGCGCCCCACCATGGGCCTCGCGCTGCTCGCGGGCCTGGCCTTCTGCGCGGTTTTCGCAGAAGGCGCCGCGCACGACTGGAGCGCGGTCTACATGCGCGAGTCGCTCCTCGCGAGCGAAGCTGTGGCCGCCGGCGCCTATGCGACATTTTCGCTCGCTATGGCGGCGGGACGCTTTTCCGGAGATCGCCTGGCGCTGCGCATCGGCCCGGTTCCCCTGCTCCGGGCGTGCGGCGTTCTGGCCGCAGTGGGCCTCGCCTTTCCTCTGCTGGTCACCCGACCGTGGGCGGGGGTGGTCGGGTTCGGGTGTCTGGGAGCCGGCCTCTCGTGCGTGGTCCCCCTCGCCTTCGGCGCCGCCGGCCGAGCGGAGGCGGGGGCCGGCCCGGGCATCGCCTCCGTGGCCACGGCCTCCTACACGGGCCTGTTG
>JACDBF010000345.1 GCA_013695055.1 Actinomycetota bacterium | reverse complement strand
TCATGGCCTCATCCGTCGTGATAAGCGACTCTTTCCAAGCACTCTTCATGTGTTCGCCGGCTTCCTTGCGGACCGCGGCAACGAGGGCTTCGTAGCCTTCGCCCACTGCTGTCGATTCGATTCCGAGCCAGGCCCGATGGAAGTCGACGCATTTCTGAATGTCGCTTACGCGTTCCGAAAGAGTGAGTCGGGATGCGGCATCTGAGGCAGGTCGGCGTCTTATCCGATAGGGCATCTCTTGGTAGTCGGCTACCGCCTCGATGGCCTGGGCGAAGACCTTGGTCTTCTCTACTCTGCGGTTAGCCACCTGGTTCACGAGGTAGCCGATCAATATTGCTGCCGCCGCTATTAGTGCGGCGATCACCTCTGTCATCCTGTCTCCTGAAACCCATGTGGTGCATCCTCGACTGGCCAGACGCCTCCGCGATGGCCCCCAGTCTCCAACCAATGTCGCTCGAAGAGGAGGTGCCGTGCCGCGATCTCTATCAGCACCAAGAGGCCTTGACCCGATTCCCACTTACGGGCTGGAGGATCGTGCGGAAACCACAGGCACAAGGCATCGTCACTCGGCATTCGGTGCTTCGAGTCCCTTCTGACCGACGAGTGCACTCGGGGGGAATCCTCGGGTCTGCGGCCGAAGGTGTTGTAGGGAGGGCTCTTGTAGAACGCGATGCTCAGGTCGTGCTTGCCGTCTCCGGGCACGTCGAGTTCCCGGAGACGGTAAATGAGCACGGTGGGTTGATGTTCGACCGCGAGTCTGCGTCGGTAGCGGCGCCGGGCCGAACGCTCAAGCGGGTAGAACCATCCTGCATCTAACCCGTACCAGTCGATGAACACGGAGGTCAGTCACTCCATCCCCTGGTTGAAGGGATGAGCAGCGATGATCCCGTGCCGACACCTCGGCTCTGGTCGGCGGCCTCGTGAGCCTTCTGCTGGTTGATCTCTTCTCTCCTGAGGTCGTCGGCGTCTGCGTCCGGAACGATCTCCGGCAACAGTGCAGCCAGCTTGTGCTGAGCTAGATAGGGACGCCCCTCATCCTCGGCGTTGATCGCTTGCTCGATGAGATCTCGCGCATCGTCCACGCGTTCGAGGACCCCCTCGAGAGGAAGGTTCAATTCGATCGGGTCGGATACGCCCGCCGGATCATCGGTGAGGCCATCGCGGAGGCTCTTGGCCGCATGCTCGAAGAATGCGAGCAGCGCCTGCGCCAGAGGTACCTTCTTAGTGATGCTCTTAAGTGCAAGCACCTTGATATTCCACGAGCAGAGAGGACTGCCATGGTGGCCGTTCCAGTACTTCAGCAAACGGACCGTTCGGGCAAGTACTGACCCGGTGGCTCGGTTGCCCTGCTTCATCAGGCGGGTGTGTTCCGCTGGGTGAGACGGCTCCCAGCCATCCGTCGGCAGATCCGGGATGTAGATGCCGGCGCTGTCCGTGTTGTCGACGGTGACGATCACGTCCGCCGTGAAGTCGTTTTCGTCGAGGTCCACGGGGTCACCGAAGCTAACGCCGACCGCGTGTGTCTGGCCCTCGACCGCGATGCGGAGGTTCGGGTAGTCGCTCTCGAGCTCCTCCCGAATCCCGTCGCGTGCTCCGTTCATGAGCGGTCTCGGACCATCGCCCCCAGGGCCGTAGTCCTCCTCGGCTCCTGCAACAACTACCCCGGTGTCGACGTCCTTCAAGGGCGTGTTTGCGTCACCATGCGCGACGGATCCGCAGTCGTAGGTCGTCGACGCAGGGAAGGCCTTCTTCAGAGCCTTCTTGATGCGATTGCGTCGATCTCGAGCCTCGGTTAGCTCCTGGTCCGTGACCGCGATCTCGGCCCTTGCGTCGTCCAGTAGCGCTTCTACTTTGTGCGGCGCCGTGCTCATGGCCCGCTCCTTCCTGCCGGAATCGGGCTTCGGCCGAAGCGGTCCACCTATAAAGGACGGAGAGAGTCCGCTTCGCAGTTTCTTCGAGAGGCCCTCGGGTTCAGCCGAGGGCCTCTCGCTTTCCAGCGCCATGTCTTTGTGGACTTGTGAATCCTATGCCTGGAATTACAGTTGTGTCATCCCTCCTTCCCTTTCCCACCCACTAGGTCCTGGTCTCTTCTCGATGGTTCTAGCAAAAACTCTTTACGTACCACGTTAATTATAGTAGATTAACCTACAAGGTAAAGGGTCAGGAGGCAAGGCCTCTCCCGAGGCCGCGCCGCTCGGGCGGTAGGACTTACCCGTCAGGTAAATAGGAAGGGCTTATGGTTATGGTCAGGTGGATGTCGATTTCGAGGCAAAAAAGCTGGGCGACTTGTGTAACTCGGAGAAGGCGCTAATTGCCACTTTCGGGAAGAACGTGGCGAAGAAGGTAGGTCGCCGTCTGCAGGATCTTCTGTCGCAGGAACGCCTAGAGGATATGCGCCACCTCCCCGGAAACTGCCATGAGCTGAAGGGAAACCGGGCGGGTCAGCTCGCACTCGAGGTGTCGGGTTCTCACCGCCTCGTCTTCCGTCCCAGCGATGACCCACTTCCCACAAAGCCTGATGGGGGCCTGGATTGGAAGCAGGTCGAGGGTGTGACCATCCTGGCCATAGAGGACTATCACTGAGAGGAGGGGCGAGCATGGGTGCAGGAGCGAAGACAGTGCGGTACGCGTACGAGCCTGATTATGCGATCCCGCCCGGCGAATCCCTTGCCGAGATTCTCGAAGGCAGCGGGATGACACAAGTTGAGCTCGCCACGAGGACCGGGCTTTCTCCCAAACATGTCAATCAGATTGTTAAGGGGATCGCTCCGATTACACCGGAGACTGCCTTGAGCTTGGAAAAGGTTACGGGCATACCGGCGCGAACTTGGAATTCACTTGAGGCTACTTATCGATCGCTGGTTTCACGTCAGGATGAGGAGGTCAGGCTTAAAGAAGACGTCGGGTGGCTTGATGAACTTCCAATCAAGGAGCTAGCCCAGCGCGGGTACATCCAATTGAGGAAGTCTCCGGTTGATCAAGTGCGTGATGTTTGCCAGTTCTTCGGGGTCGCAAGTCGCGCAGCATGGAAGACACTCTGGAAACCCACGGCATTTCGCAAGTCGCGTGCCTTCGAAAGTGATCCTGGAGCGCTCGCGACCTGGCTCCGAATTGGGGAGATCGAAGCCGCCAAGATTCAGTGTCTTCCGTATGACCGTAAGAAGTTCGAGGCCGCTCTGGCAGAGGCAAGGGCTCTAACTTGTGAAGGGAGTCCTGAAGTATGGCTTTCTCAACTTCAGAACAAGTTCGCCCAAGCCGGAGTAGCTCTCGTTATCGTTTCCGAGATTGGGAAGACTAGAGCGAACGGTGCTAGTCGATGGCTATCGACTGAAAAGGGTCTTATCCAACTAAGCGTGCGACAGAAGTGGGCGGATATCTTCTGGTTTACTCTCTTACATGAGGCTGGCCATCTACTTCGCCACAGCAAGAAAGAGACCTTCATCGATGAAGGCACCTCAGATGAGGACGTCGAGGAGGAGGCCGACACCTTTGCAGCTCGCTGGCTGATCCCCCGAGAGTTCGAGCTCGAACTACAAAGAGTTCGGTTGAAGGACGTCCCAGCATTCGCGCGCAGGCTTGGAATCGGTACCGACGTGATCGTTGGGCGCCTTCAGCATGAAGGGATACTGAAGCACAGCCGGGGTCGCCAGTTCCGACAGTTGCTTGATCCCACGCATCTCGAAGCGCTCAGTCGCGGCACCGCCAGCTAAGGCTCTAGATGGCGGGTGCTAACTATAACTAGCAGAAAGACCGCGATGTGCAGAGGAGCCGCATGGCTCAGTCATCACCGCGTAGGCGGATGATCTCGCAGAGCCCTCGATCGCTACCTCGAGCGTGTCATCCGTGCGGTTAACGATCCTGACCGAGGGCCAGCCGGCGTGGACGACCGAGTCGTGCCCTCACGGTTGAGAAGAACCGGTTCGGGAGGTGGGCTTGCTCCGTTGGGTGGGCCGTGCCTCTATGGCGCAATCGAGCTAGTGTTGGCGCTTCATTCATTGGCGGGAGCTTGCGGCCACCTTACATTTTCGGACCCGCGTGTGTCCCAGTGGGGCTGCAACTCTCCCTTAGTGAGCCTGTCTAACGGGAACGTGCTCTCAAACCTGAAAGACCAGACTTTGGTAAAGGGTTTCGGCGAGCCAACATGGGACCGCTTCTTGGCAGAGGAACGCTCGGCTAGCCTTTAGCAGGTCAGTCACCTTTGGATCCTGCGGGCTGTTGACAGCCTCCAGGTTGGGGTGGATCTTCCTGAGTACCCTGTCCCAGCGTAAAGGCGACGAGATCCCCCATTGTGAAATCCTGTGGGTTCTGGCCCAGGAACGGTTCCCAGTTGGGTTCGATGTTTATGTACGAAAATGGATCTCCCTTCAGCATTCCGAGCAGGACCTCAGCGACGATCCGCCCACCCACGGGACCGAGGCTCGCACCCCCGGTCTGGATCTCTGCCTCCTTGAGAACGTAGAACCAGAGTGGCGCACTGCCGAGGAACTCGTCGGAGATGGCTGTCAGGGCCAACTGGTCATCCGATAGGGGCTCGATTCCCATGGCGCGAGATACTCTCTGCCCCGACGGCAGTTTGAGAGCGCGCCCTCGTAACAGGTTGCGCTCCGCAAGTCTGTGCGGTTCGTTTGTGGCGGGCACGTCGCTGAGCGGCGCTGCCAGCTGCGTGTCTATCTTCCTCGCTCGCTGTAGGCTCGAGTTGTCGCCAATCTCGAAGAAGCGCGACCAGTCGATCGTCCAATCGCTCGCCAACGGCCGAAAGCCGCGCAAGTCCTGGTGCTCTTCCCGCAACTCGCCCGATGTGAAGATTGGGATCTCCGGCGTCCCGTTGTTCAAGCGATAGTCCGGGCGGATCATGGAATGCCCGAAACGGTAGGCGGCAACCGAGAACTCGACCGGCATGAACGGCTGGCACTGCCAACGGTAAAATTGAAGGTGGATGCGCTTAACTGACGCCTTGCCACCCAAGACGGCATACTGATCGTCGCTCAGGATATCGTCGATTACGTCTTGGCCGACAATGCGGCCCAAGAAGTCATGGACGACGGCCCACTGGTAATGCCAGCGCACCCATCGCTGAGCCTCCTCGAACAGAATATCCTCGCTGAGGACGGGTTGCTCAGCCCGTATGGTTTCGACAACCTTGTTGTGAAAAGTCAAGAAGAGAAGATGCAGCTGCCCGACTATCACGTTCTCGTCGTTGCGGGGATCGCCGATCAGCGCCCGCCCCTGTGCTAATGAGGGCGGCGACCCAACCCGAGGCAGGTCGCGCTCACCTTTTTCGTTCTGTCCAAGAAGGAACGACGTTTTCCCGCCGTCGACGGTTTGGTCGTACATGAAAGGGTTGTTGTTCGGCCCGTCACCATAGAGGGAGTCGAGATCGAAGCGTGGAGTGCGGAAGTTGATGAGTCCTTCTGGGTCGTTCAAACGCTGGAGACTCGAGACCGGATCGAAGGTGATGTCATGGTCGATGAATTGGCCGAGGTAGGTGTAGCCAGCGGGAATCGGGCCGTCGAGGCCCTCGTCCTCTGCCCCTCCCTCGGTGCCGGGGTCCGGTGGCTCCGGCATCTGTCCGGCGAGTGTCGTCAGAGAGGCGGGGTCGGGCTCGAACGGTGCCAGGTTGCGAAACATCCGTCCGAACCTTCCCTCGAGGAAGATCGACCGGGGTGCCAATCCCGCGCCTCGAGGTGCCGTTGGGTGGTTTTGGGGCATCGTTGCTCCCCTCCTGTTTCGCGGGCTGGACTTGGGATCAGGTCCTAACGAGGGTCAACAGCAGGGAGGCCACGGCGCTCCAGCGGTGAAGTAGAGGGCTCCTAACGAGATTGCTAGGAGGGCGATAAGTAACAGGACACGAGGCATTCTTTCCTCCTCTGTGGACTTGAGGCCGCCGAGCTAGCGAATGTAACAGATCCTGTAACTAAATACCAGAGGAAAGTTACCAACTCGGAGGGGGGCGCCGATTGCCCTGCTTAACGACCCCGGGCCGGTAACTTAGGGGTTAAGGGAGGCCAGCATGCAGATTGGAAATCGCATAAGAAAACACCGGCTACAAAAGGGCCTCACCCAGAAGGATCTGGGTGAGCCTCGTTACACCCATGCCTACGTGAGCACCATTGAAGCAGGGCGAAGAAACCCCTCGCAAAAGGCTCTCCAATACTTCGCCCGCAAATTGGGTGTCGAGGCCGAGGAATTGCGCACGGGCAGACCACGGGACCTGGCTGCCCAGCTCGAACTGGCCACCCAGGAGGCGACGGTGGCCATCTCGAGCGGCGAATTCTTAGGAGCTGAGGAGACGCTGTCTGAAGTGGAGAGCAAGGCCGCCCGCTACAGCCTGAAGAGGATCCAGGCCCGGGCCCGGGAGCTTCGAGCCTTGAGTTTTGAGAGACAAGGCAAGCTGGAGGATGCTGTAGCACTTTACGACTCGACGCTTTCACTCCTTAGCGAAGAGTCTCCGCCCACCCATGCTTTTGCGACGGCAGGAAAGATGCGATGCCTCCAGTTCATGGGAGAGGCGAGTTACGCCATCCATTTAGGGGAGAGCTTGGTCGCCGTCCTCAAGCGCGAGAGACTCGAAGATCCCAGTGCCTTAGTCGAGCTCCTCGCCCCGCTGGTGACTCTCTACTTCGATGTGGGCATGCACCGACATGCTGCTGAAACCGCCAAAGAGGTGGAGGCTCTTGCCGTCCACGCACCGGACCCCGGTGTGCTTGGGAAGATGCACGTCAATGTAGCTCGAACCCATCTCGCACAAGGTCGCTACGGCGACGCCCAAAAAAGCTTGACTCAGGCGGAAGCGGCTTTTCGATCGATCCACAGAGAGTCGGAGATCGGCGTGGTCTATCTTGCTCAAGGGATCGTGCTCAGCCGTAAAGGGGACCTCAAGAGCGCACGAAAGCGCCTGGAGAAGGCCCGGGGGATCTTTTCGTCAACGGGAAATGCGCTGTATAAGGCGAACGCTGCTGCGGAGCTAGGCAGAGTGGACCGGCTACTGGGAAACCTGGAATCAGCACGCAAGGCGCTTAATGAGGCGATCGCTCTACTTGAGCACGGTGAAGACACACGGACCCTGGCATGGACCTATCGCGAGCTTGGTGAGCTATTGACCAACGATGACGATCGACAGGCTGAAAAGTATCTCCGCGAGGCAATCCTCCTTTACGAGCGCTCGGAGGAGTTCATCGAGTTGGCTTCCACTCACAGAGTTATGGGAGATGTGCTCACCGCAAGGGGAGATAATGAGGGAGGTTGCGCGATGTACCGTGAGGGCATCCTCGTGGCTGAGCGTTCCCTCTGATCCCGAAACTAGCACCTCCAGCTCTAATCGCCTCCAAGTAGGAGCGTTGTCTGTTTGGGAGCGTTCTGAGCCCAAGAACGCGTAAGATCATCGAAGATGTTATTCGGCAGATCATCGCCGCCTATGTCGACAATCGCAATGCTGGCCCTTTGCATTCATAACTGCGAGGGCTCGGCCACGCCATGGCCCGCGATCGCGTCTCTCCGGTCCCTTGAGTTGAGACCCGATAGAGTGGTTGGACCCATCGGCATTCCGCGCTCGGCTCTTTCCACGGCCCCGCAGCTCGAAGAACATGAGGTGAAGTGGGGCCACAGCATCGCTCGGAACCGTCTCCCAGTCACGAAGAAGCGGACTAGCAGTTAGTCAACTACGGCGCCACTGTCCGAGACCGAATGCTGGACTTCGTCGTCTTTAAGGGGGCAAAGGGCGGTCAGAGCCCTACCCGCAGGAGCGCTTTGATGATGGGCACCAGATTTGACTACTGGCTTGTCTGGTAGTTGACTATATGTTTGGCAAGTCTGACCCAGTTGGGCCAGGCACCGGTGGAAAGTAACGGAGAAAACGGTGGTCAATGGCTCTTTGGAGAAAAGGCAACCGGCCCTGTTGCGTCTTGGGCGCTTTCAGCCACCTCGGCTCTCTTGTGGGAGCCAGCCCTCTGATGGCAGAGACCGCTTTGACCGACAATGAGGTTGTTAAAGCTCCGGAACTTCGCGTCACAAAGTTTTCCGCCGTTGGCGCCGCTGTCGTGGCTGGCGCTGCGGTCATCAACCCGGTATTCGAGGCAATTTTGGGTGAGGAGCCTGAAGCTGGACACAAGGTGACTATCTTTGTCGCGGCGATCGCAGCTTGGGCACTTATCGCGTCCGCTGACATGTTAGCGCGGAGTCTGGCTACTGCGCATAGTCAGCCTCAGATCGCTCCCATTCAGCAAGCAATGAAGGTCACATATACTAAGCACGAAGACGATCCGGGCCACCTGGTCGTTGCCCTCCGATTCAACCCAACGAATCCTGATGAACCTGAATTCCTGATAGTAAAGGCAGGAAAAGCCCCAATGTGGGCTCCTAGGTCTGATCTTAAGTTTGACTAGAGGTGGTTAGTCATCATCCGGCATTGGGGAAGATTCTTGTAACAGCGAGATATGGGAAATGTTGACCTCCCGAACATTCAGGGTAACGTCGCCGCTGGATTCGGCAAGGGATCACCAAACTTTCTCTTTTCGTGAATTTCCCTGTAACCCCACCCGATGGGGACCCTGCTTCTGCGAGGGACCGTGAGATCGAGGTGGTCGATGGCGCTCGTTGGAAACCCTAGGCGCTCATCTTTCGCAGGAGCGTTTCCGTCCATGCCCGGCGTTCTGGCGGCAGAGATCTTTGTCTCGGCCACCGTAAAGGAGGTCGTCCCCGGGATTCCCTCTGATCCGATCGTTGCCAGATCCCCCGCGCAGGCGATCGCCTCCATCGTGCCCCTTGAGCGAGTCACGTCCTCTCCCGCCCTCGAGGCGATCTCTGCCGGCATTTCCCTTGACGATGTCGCTGCCTTTACGGGCGAGGATTAAAGGAGTGACTTCCCGCCGATAAGGACGCTCGATGCACATCCCACCAACCTGCCTCCCTTCCCGACAGCTCTGGTCGGACGCGAGCAGGAGATGGCGCGGCTAGCCACCTCCCTGCGCGACGACGGCACGCGACTCATCGCGCTCACGGGTCCGGGAGGCACAGGCAAGACCCGGCTTGCCTTAGGGGTCGCATACCAGCTCCTCAAGGACTTCTCCGACGGGATGGCGGCATGCTGCCGATCCTTCCTGTGTTCACACGCCTGCGGCTCACCCGGGGGTAGCCTCCGACCCCCCTCTCGGCTGCGGGCTAGGGAGGATTCGAGCCGACCCCGCGAGTATTTCTCATGAACATCATATCGAACATTCGTTCGATATGCTCGCATGCGAAGGCTCCTCCCCGGAGACTAGTCCTGAGCATCCAACCACTCGAGGACGTCGCTCCACCGGTACCGGAGGTGCTTGCCGACGCGGTGACTCCGCGGTCCCTTGCCCTTGTGGCGCCAGCCATAGAGCGTTGTCTTCGGGATGTCCAGGCGGCGAGACACCTCGTCGACCGAAACAACGTCGTCGCGTAGGTCAACCACCCGGGGTCCTTGCACCCGGGGGTCCGTGAAATCTCGCTTCGCCGTAGCCATTGGGCCACCTCCCTGTTCGGTCGCCGGTCGACCAACCGGGGAGCAGGGCCTTAGGACCAGCCAGCAAGGGGGATCTCTTCGCAG
>JACDBF010000126.1 GCA_013695055.1 Actinomycetota bacterium | reverse complement strand
GATTAGCTCAGGCGTTCCGATTGATTCGAGAATAAATAAAAACATAACGTTAAATTATAAAACTTCTATTAGCTTTTCCGAAAAACCTTTCACTCTGCCGATTATTTTCGCTCCTTCCACCTCTTTTATCATATGTTTCGCTTTATTCTCTTCCAGACTAATTAACAAACCACCCGCTGTCTGCGGATCAAAAAGCGCGCTTTGCATTTCTTTGGAAACATCTTCGGCAAAAACCACAGTATCACCCGCATATGCTCGATTGTTTTTATCGCCCCGCGTCAACATTTTCTGTCCAATTAATTCTAAAACGTCTGGTAAAAGCGGAACTCTTTTAGAATTAATAGTTAGCGTAACACCACTTGCTTTCGCCAGTTCGAACGCATGCCCGAGAAGCCCGAAACCAGTAATATCCGTGCAGCTGCTTGCGCCGATCTCTTGCATAATTTTAGATGCTACTACAGCAGAAGTCGTCATTGTTTTCATCGCTGCCCTGACTGCTTTTTTACTCGCCTTTTGAAATTTGATTCCGGTGCTAATAACGCCTGTTCCGATTGATTTAGTTAAAACTAAAACGTCTCCTACTTTTGCTCCAGAGTTTTTAACTACCTTTCCCGGATGAATAATTCCCGTAACCGCATAACCAAATTTGATTTCCTGGTCATCCACCGAATGACCACCGATAACCACGACGTTTTCCTCATTCATCGCTCGTTGACCGCCAAGCAATATTTTACCCAAAACGTCCCAATCCCCTTTTTGCGGATAACAAACAATCGAAAGAGCCGAGACTGGAGTTCCGCCCATTGCATAAACGTCATTTAAGGAATTAATAGCAGCGATTTGCCCGTAAACTTCCGGCTCGTCGGCGATAGGCGTAAAGAAATCAACCGTTTGAACCAATGCCAGAGTATCGGAAATTCTAAACACGCCGGCATCATCAGACGTTTCGAATCCGACGATGACGTCCGTGGAAAAATCTTGTTTTGGAAGTTTGCTCAAAACTTGAGCAAGATCGCTCGGCGCGAGTTTTGCCACTCAACCAGCGCAAGAGACCATTTCGGTTAATCGCTTTTCCATCATAATTTATTGAATGCGCGATTTATTCCTTTGTTAATAACTTATATATTCGATCTAAATCGGCATCGCTGTAGTATTCCATTTCAATTCGCCCGCCGGTTCCCCGTCCGTCAGGAATTATTTTAATCTGAGTTCCGAAACGGCGGCGCAGTTTAGTTTCGGCAGCTTTTAAATTTGCATCAATTTTTGGTTTTATTTTTGACTTTGAAGTCGTTTCAATTTCGCCCCTGCTCAGCCTTTTAACTGCTTTTTCGGTTTCTCTAACGGAAAGCATCATTTCCATCACGTTTCTTGCCAAGCGGCGCTGTGCCTCCAAGCCGTCCACCATTAATAAGGCTCTTGCGTGTCCGACGGACAACTTTTCTTCTGAAACTAAGTTCTGAATATCATCAGGCAATTTTAACAGCCGTAAGTAATTAGCAATAAACGTCCGATCTTTTCCAACCCGATTGGCAACCATTTCCTGAGTTAAGCCAACTTTACTAATCAATTTTTTGTAAGCCCTTGCCTCTTCCATCGCGTTTAGCTCTTGACGTTGTATGTTTTCAATAAGAGCCAATTCAAGGAGTTTCTCATCCGATACATCTTTAATAACCGCCGGAATTTTTTTTAAGCCAGCGCGCTGTGCGGCTCGCCAACGTCTTTCACCTGCAACTATTTCATAGCCGGAATCCCTTTTCCTTACTAATATCGGTTGAACAACTCCATTAGCCTTTATTGATTGTGTCAATTCCTCAAGATTAGCTTCGGTAAATCGGCTGCGCGGCTGCTCCGAATTAGGTTTAATCAGATCCAAACCAATTTCAAAAAAATCTTCGCTTTTCTGCTTTTGAGTCTCTTCCCCAAGCAATGCGCTTAAACCTCTACCTAATGCCTTTCGATTCATGACTTAAAATCTCCTTTGCTAATTGGATATAACTTTCTGCTCCGCGTGAACGTATGTCATATAATATAATCGGTTTTCCATAACTAGGCGCCTCTGCCAGCCTTACATTTCTTGGTATAACTGTCTGTAAAACCTTTTTACCGTAAAAGCTTCTTAAATCTTTTGCTACTGCTGCAGAG
>JACDBF010000075.1 GCA_013695055.1 Actinomycetota bacterium | reverse complement strand
GTGTGTCCGGCCCGCCATGAGGGTGTTGCGATGCTCGAGGGCCTTGGCGCGCACCGACTGAGTGAGCCTTCCGACATCTTCGATCAGAAGGTCGCACGCGTCCCGCAACGCCACCGCGGTTGCGGTGTCGACGACATCCGAGGATGTGAGGCCGTAGTGAAGATGCCGGCCGGCATCGCCGACGTTTTCACGCACGTTCTCGACGAACGCAACCACGTCGTGGTGCCTGAGCGCTTCGAGCTCGGCGATGCGCTCGAGATCGAAAGAAGCGCCTTCCTTTATCGCAGACAGATCCTCGACTTTCACTTCACCCAGGCGCACGCGCGCTTCCACGGCCAGGATCTCGATATCGAGCCAGCGGGAAAACTTCGCGCGCTCGGAGAAGATGAACGCCATCTCATCTCGGCTGTAGCGCGGAATCATCACGTCATCCTATAGAGAAGAGGTCCCAGTTCCCGGGGGCACCAGATGGGGGCCGGGACCGTAAAGTGATCTCCGTGGCGTCACACGAATCTCGTTCCGTCGTATTCGACCGGGCCAGCGACTATTACGACCGCACGCGCTCTTTGCCCGAGGCCGCGCAGCGTTCGGTCACCGAGTTGCTGGCGGGCGAGCTCCGGGGCCGTTCCACGACACTCGAGATCGGCGTCGGCACCGGCCGCATCGCCTTGCCCCTCAATTCCGCGGGAATTCCGATGACCGGAGTCGACCTCTCGGCCCCCATGCTCGCGCGTCTCGTGGCCAAGGCCGGAGGGCACGCTCCTTTTCCCATCGCCATCGCCGACGCGACGGCACTGCCGTTAGCCGACGATTCGGCCGGTGGCGCGGTCGCATGCCACGTGCTCCATCTGATCTCCCCGTGGCGAGAGGCGGCCGTCGAGCTTGCCCGGGTCGTGCGCCCGGGCGGCGTCATCCTGATCGATCTCGGCGGGTGGGCGGCGAGCGATTGGGGGGCCATTCAAGAGCGGTTCAGGAACGAGATCGGGGCCGAGCGCCCCGGCGCCAAGGACGTCTCGGAGGTCGACGAGGCGATGACCGCGTTGGGCTTGGCGGTGCGGCGGCTGACGCCCATCGAGTTCACGACCTCGTTCAACCCAGAAACTCAGATATCCGACCTCGCGAGGGGCCTCTACTCGATCGCCTGGGACACCCCGGCCCCCGAGCGGGAGCGAGCGGCGGCGGCGGTGCGGATCTGGGCCGAGGGCGAGCTCGGGGATCTCGGCGCAGATCGTGAGCTGCCCCACCGCATCGACTGGCGAGCCTACGACCTCCCCGCGGCCCGGCCGAGTGGGTGGTGAATGGCGGTATGCGCCACCTGACACCCACTCGGGGGGCGGGGAGGCGGGAGGGCGGGATCAGCCCGTCGCTATCAAGGCCACGGCCCCCAGGGCTAGGACGATGCCCACCAGCTGCGCTCGGCCCAGTCGCTCGTGGAGGACGAACCTGGCCAGAGCCACGGTGGCGGCCGGATAGAGAGCGGTGACCACCGCCACCAAAGAGAGAAGTCCGTTCCGGGCCGCGACCAGATAGAGGACATTGGCCGTCACCCCCAGTCCCCCAGCCGTAACCACGAGGCCCAGCGAGGCGCGCGGGGGCACGATGGGAGATCGCCGGGCCGCGGCCAGGGTCCCGATAAAAAGCAACGATGCGGCCTTGGAGCCGACCACGGGCCATGGGCCCGCATCGGGGCCGGGAGCCGCGTAAAGGACGAACAGGAGGCCGAAGCCCACGCCCGCCCCGAGGCCGTCGAAGAGCCCCGAGCGAGACAGGGCCGCCATCGAGGGCCGGCTCCCTCCGGCCGGCGCGTCGTCTCCTGCGGCCGGCGCGTCGTCTCCTGCGGCCGAGGCGACCAGGGCGACGGCCACCAGCGCGACGGCCACGCCAACGAGGGCAACGAGACTAGGTCGCTCACCCGAGAAAAGGCCCGCCGCCACCGGGACCAGAGCGCCCACCACGGCCGAGACGGGAGCCACGATCGCCATTCGCCCGGCCGCCAGGCCCCGATAGAGCAAGGCGATTCCGGCCGTTCCGGCGACGCCCGCGCCCGCACCCCAGTAGAGCCCTTCGCCGGTGGGGCCGGAGGCCGCCAGCCACGGCAAGACGGCCAGCAGGACGACGAGCGCGGCGAGCTCTGATGACAGAACGACCGTCAGGAGCGCGGCTCGCTTAGCGGCGATTCCTCCGGCGAAATCGGAGACGCCGTAGAGGGTCGCGGCCGCGAGTCCCAGGAGGACGCCCATCAGCACCCCACAGGGCAGATCACCGGGACGCTCCTCATGCGAGCACTCGGCCGGGCGGAAGAAGGCGGCGTCAGAGCTTCAGGCCCTCGGCCAGATCTCGTTTGAAGGCCCGCAGCCGCTCCCTGAGTCCGTCGTCTCCTACCGCGATGATCTGACACGCAAGCACGGCCGCGTTCTTGGCCCCGCCGATGGCGACCGTAGCCACCGGCACACCCGGCGGCATCTGAACGCACGAATACAGAGCGTCCTGCCCCGAGAGCGTCTCCTGATAGAGAGGAACTCCGATCACGGGCAGCGAAGTGTGCGCGGCCACGACCCCCGGCAAGTGCGCCGCCATGCCCGCGCCCGCTATGACCACCTGCAGGCCGCGCTCTTCCGCTGACAGAGCGTACTCAGAGACGCGCTCCGGCTTGCGATGCGCGGACATGACCTCGATCTCGTAGTCGACCTGAAAGCGCTCGAACACCGGCCCCGCTTTGCTCATGACCGGCATGTCGGATTCACTTCCCATGATGATTCCCACGCGCACGCTCATTGCGCTTCTGCCCGTTCGAGCTTTTCGGCTTTGAGCGCGATGTCGGATCGCATTCGCTTGCCTTCGAAGTGGATGAGGGCGGCGGCCTCATACGCTCGGGAGCGCGCTTGCTCGAACGTCGCCCCTAGAGCGCTGACGTTCAGCACGCGGCCCCCGTTGGTCACGAGCTTTCCGTCTTGGGTGGCGGTTCCGGCGTGAAAGATCTGTACGCCCTCGCAGCGCGCGGCCGCTTCGACTCCCGTGATCTCGATCCCCTTTGCGTAGCCGCCCGGATAGCCGCCCGCTGCGAGCACAATCGAGACGCACTTGTCGGCCCGCCATTCGAGCTCGATCTCCGATAATCGTCCGTGAGCACAAGCCATGCACACCTCTCCGAAGTCGGAGATGAGTCTCGGGACGAGCGCTTGCGTTTCCGGATCGCCGAAGCGCGCGTTGAACTCGAGCACCTTCGCTCCCTGTGAGGTAAGAACCAGCCCCGCGTAGATGGCTCCGATGAACGGTCCGGCCGCCGCGCACGTCGCGCGCACCATGGGTTCGATCACCTCGTCTGCAACGCTCTGCGCGAGGCCTTCGGGACACATCGGTACCGGGCTGTAGGAACCCATGCCGCCGGTGTTCGGTCCACGATCATCCTCGAGCGCCCGCTTATAGTCCTGCGCGGGCTCGCACGCGCGCACCGTTTCGCCATCGGTCAGGGCAATCAGCGAGACCTCTTCGCCCGAGAGGAACTCCTCGACCACGACAGAGCGACCGGAGGCCCCGAATTTGCCGTGCACCAGGCACTCTTGAATCGCTTCGAGCGCCGCTCCTCGCTCTGGTGTGACAACGACGCCCTTTCCCGCTGCGAGGCCGTCCGCTTTGGTCACGTAGGGCGGACCCAACTCGTCCATGAACGCCACGGCCTTGTGCACGTCGGTGAAGGCTCCCCAGCGCGCAGTTGGTATCCCTGTGCGATCCATCAGATCCTTCGCGAAAGTCTTTGAGCCTTCTATGCGCGCGGCGGACGCACTCGGCCCGAAGACGCTTCGGCCCTCGGCTCGCAGCGCGTCGCCGACTCCGGCTACAAGAGGCGCCTCGGGCCCGATTACGACGAGATCCGCATCGATCTCGGACGCCAGCTTCACGACCGAGCGCGCATCCGTCGGGTCGACGCCCGCCGTACGAGCGATGCGAGCGATGCCGGGATTGCCCGGAGCAACGACGAGGTCGTCCACGGAAGAGGATCCATGCAACGCCCACGCGAGCGCGCTCTCGCGGCCTCCCGAGCCCAGCAGGAGAGCCCGCATCAGTCTCCCTCGCTGATCCGGACCACTTCGTCCCTTCCCGGTCCAACCGACGCCCACGAAACCGGCGTCGTCATTAACTCCTGGATCGTTTCGAGATAAGACTTAGCTTCCTTCGGAAGTTCATCGAGCTTGCGCGCATGAGAGATTTCCTGCGTCCATCCCGGAAGCTCCTCGTACACGGGCCGGGCCTTGTTGAAGATGGTCTGGTTGGGCGGAAAGCGATCGAAGCGATCGCCCTCATACTCGTATGCGATGCAGACCTTGAGCGACTCAAAGCGCGAGAGGACGTCGAGCTTTGTGACCACTACTTCGGTCAACGTGTTTAGACGCGCCGCATAGCGAGCCGCCACTGCATCGAACCACCCACACCGGCGTTTCCGACCCGTTGTGGTCCCGTACTCGGCCCCCGCTTCGACCAGCTCTTCGGAATCCGCCGGGTCGGCTTCCGAGGGAAACGGTCCCGACCCCACACGCGTGCAATAAGCCTTGGAGATGCCGATGACACGGGAGATGTCTCCGGGACCAACTCCGGCGCCGGCGCACGCGCCACCGGCGACTGGATTGGAGGAAGTGACGAACGGATAAGTCCCGTGGTCGAGATCGAGCATGGTCGCCTGTGCGCCTTCGAACAAGACCGACCTGCCTTGATCCAACGCGCGTTGCACCATTCCCACCGCATCGCCGATATAAGGCGCCAGCTTCTCGCCGTAGGCGAAATACTCCTGCTCTATGGAGGCCGCATCGACCGGCAGCCGGCCGTAAACGCGCGTCAGCAGCAGGTTCTTCTCTTTGATGGCCACTCGCAGCTTCTCGGAGAAGATCTTGCGATCAAGGAGATCCTCGACACGTAAACCAATGCGAGAGGCCTTGTCCGCGTAGGCCGGCCCGATCCCCTTTTTGGTGGTCCCTAAATTGTTCCTGCCGAGTCTTCGTTCTTGAACCCTGTCGAGCTCGAGGTGATACGGCATGATCAGATGAGCATTGCCCGACAAAACCAACTTCGACGTGTCGACGCCGCGACCTT
>JACDBF010000071.1 GCA_013695055.1 Actinomycetota bacterium | reverse complement strand
CTCGCCCACATCCCGGCCACGACCTCGACCGGAGGAGAGCGTTACCACTCTCACGTCGATAACGTCCTTGGCGCCGACGCAGCCACCAAGGCGACAGGGGATGCCGGCGCCCGCTTCGGTTGCGGCGCGATCGAGCGAGTCCGTAGCTAGATGCAGCGTGGGTGAGATGTTCGTGTTCGCACGACCATCTCACCCATGCTGCATCTAGCTACGGACTCGCTCGATCACGCCGCAACCGAAGCGGGCTCCGGCATCCCCTGTCGCCTTGGTGGCTGTGTCGGCGCCAAGGACGTTATCGACGTGAGAGTGGTAACGCTCTCCTCCGGTCGAGGTCGTGGCCGGGATGTGGGCCAGGTTGTCCGAGCTGGCATGAAGGATGACGGCGCTCCCGTCGTCGTCCATCAGATCGCCCAGAGCAAAGCGGTCGGTCTTGAGCCTCAAGAACGCCCGCCCATCCTGAGTCACCAGAAGGGGCGACATGTCGCCCGCGTGTGCCCCATGGGTGTTCGCCGTTACAGGGTTGTAGTGACCCCCCGCCGTGAAGAATGGGAAAGCGTTGCCGGTCGTGTCTACTGCATCCGGATCGCAGACTCCGGTGGTGTGGACGTGAAATCCGTGGAACCCGGGTGCAAGGCCTCTGGCGTTTACCCGCACCTTGACTTCCCCATCATCGGTGCGCCTGAAGCGAACCGATCCAATCGCGTCACCGTTCTCGTCCTCGATCGGCGCGATCAGTCCGCGGGAGCCCGCTACCGCCCCACCACTGAAAAGCGCCACAGCCACAATAGCGACGAGCGCGCCTACTGCGATCGATCCCTGACCAAACTTCCTCATGGTCATCTCCTTGCTCGAGTCAATCCCGACGCGATGAGGCTAGCGCGTGGGAGATGGGACAGGAGGCCTGGAGACACTAGGTTACCGGTGGGCTGCCACCACTTACTTTAGGGGTGTTCGGCAAGGAACAAGAGAACGGCTTTCACTCGCTTTAGATAGCCGGGCGGGACGAGGTGGTGGAGGTTCGCCGGGGGAATGAGGTACTGGGAGCGCTCAGCGTCACCAAACCCGCGGGAAAGGCTTCAGCCGATGGAAGCCCGCCTTCTCGTGGACGCTGCTTCACAGGCCGCGCTTGCCTTGACGAACGTGCAGCTCACGACCGAGCTTCACTTGCGCCTTGCGGACCTGCGGGCATCTCGGCAACGCATCGTTGCCGCACAGGACGCGGAGCGAAGGCGACTCGAGCGAGACGGCCGTCTACTTTTGCTGCCTCGAGGCCATCCAGGAACGCCATCAAGCACTCGGGTGCCACGCGCGTCATCGTTGAGCTCGTGGCCGAGGCCGACCACCTCTACTTCTCGGTACGAGATGAGGGCTGCGGATTCGACGTTGCAGCCGTGGAGTCCTCGGGCCTCGAGAACATGGCCGACCGGCTCGCGGCAGTCGCCGGCCGGTTTCACATAAACTCAATCACAAGCAAGGGCACGACCGTCGTCGGAGGGATCCCTCCGGACCTGGGCAAGCGGAACCGGGAGCGCATCGTGAAACCTGCATTAGATATGCAGAGGAGGAGCTCGTGAACGTCAAGGGACTAGCGTGGATGGGGATTCGCAGCGCCAACTTCGAGCAGACGGTCGCCTTCTTCCGAGACACCATGGGTCTCGAAGTGAGTCGAGAGCTCGACGACCTCGTCGAGCTCCGCTTCTCGGACCTCGGTGAGATGGAGATCTTTTCGCCGGACAACGACGACCATGACTTCTTCACGTTGGCCCCGGTCGTTGGTTTCCTCGTCGACGACGTGAGCGCAGCGCGCGTCGAGATGGAAGCTGCAGGTGTGGAGTTCATTGGATCGATGCAATCTTCCGGACGCAGCACCTGGCATCATTTCCGGGGGCCGGACGGCAACATCTACGAGCTCATCAGCCATGCGCCGTGAGGCTTTAGCGGCGCCGGCCCACCGCCTGGCGCATACGGCGGTCGGCATCACGGGTGGCGATATCCGCCCTTTTGTCATAAGACTTCTTGCCACGCCCGACGGCTAGCTCGGCCTTCACGAGGCCGTGCTTGAAGTAGAGGCGCAGAGGGACGACCGTACGGCCGTCCCGCGTAAGCGCGATGTGGAGCTTGTCGATCTCAGCCCTGTGAAGCAGGAGCTTTCTCGGCCTCAGCGGATCGTGATTCTCACGGTTGCCATGCGAGTAGGGATTGATGTGGCACTGAAAGAGAAAGGCGGCGCCGTCCCTTACGCCCGCATACGCGTCCGTCAGGCTCACCTTTCCTTCGCGACACGACTTCACCTCCGTGCCCACAAGCTGCAGACCAGCCTCGAAGGTATCTTCAATGAGATAGTCGTAGCGCGCTCTGCGGTTCTGCGCGATGAGCTTGGTGTCGGAGGAATCGGCTCGCGCCACTACCCTTGGGCGCCGGTAGTGGAGACTACGATGCCCTTCAGGATCTCTTCGGCCCTGGTCTTCTGAACCGGCGGCTCTGCGTCGACCTCGACATCCGGCTCTATGCCGCGGCCGCTGATGTCCCGTCCGTCCGGTGTCAGATAAGCACCGGTCGTCAGCTTCAGAGCAGATTGGTCGGGAAGCGGAAAGATATTCTGCACCGATCCCTTCCCGTAGGTTTGATTGCCCACGAGTATCGCGCGGTCGCGATCCTGCAGCGCCCCCGCCACGATCTCAGAAGCGCTCGCCGTTCCCTCATTGACGAGAACGACCAGTGGAACGTCCCCAAACGCGCCGCCTTCTGCCTCGTACACGACGTCAGGGTTCTCCTTCTCGCGATATGTAACGATGTCGCCCTCCTCGATGAATACGCTGGCGACGTCGACCGCCTCGGATACGAGACCGCCACCGTTGTCGCGCAGATCGAGAAGTATCCCTTCGGCCCCCCCTTCGGTGAGCTTCTGCACTCGCTCGCGCACTTGTGTCCCAGCCCCGCGCGCGAATCCGAACAGACGTATGTATCCGAGCTCGCCTCCGGCGACCCTGGAAATGAGGTTGGGGAGGTCGATGCTCTCTCTGGTGAGATCGAACGACATCGCTTCGCCGCGCCGCTCTACTTCAATGCTCACGTCCGTGCCGGCCGGCCCCTTGATTCGCCCGACGGCTTCGTCCGCCGACAGGTTGTCGACCGCCAACCCATCGACCGTGACGATAAGGTCCCCGCGCTCGAGTCCGGCCTCCACCGCAGGGCTCGAAGGAAGGACCGACACGATCTCAAGCTCACCTCTTTGTTCCTTGAGCCACACACCGATACCTGAGAAGCGACCGCTCGTGTACTGCTGGAACTCGGTGTAGTCGCTCGGAGAGTAGAAGGCGGCATAGGGATCTTCGGTTTGCTTTAGGACTTTGACCATGCCCTTGATCGCCCCACGGGCGAGCTCCTTGCTGCTTGGAGCATCGACGGCCGCGGATGAGATCCGCTGAAACACACCGTCGACGAGATCGAGGCCGTCGCTCTCATCTCCACCGACGAACGGAATCGCGCTCCCGCCATCGTTGCCCAGCGCGAACCCCGCAGAAAATGCAGCAAGCGCGACGAGCGTCGCTCCCACCAAAGCGAATGAGACCTTCTGCCAGCGTTCCATGTCCACAGGTTAGTTGCTTTGCGGGCTATCGAAGATACGGTACGGGATCGACGGGTGTGCCATTCACCCTGACCTCGAAGTGAAGATGGGGGCCGGTGCAATAGCCTGTGCAGCCGACCGCCGCGATGGGAGTCCCGCGCGTAACGCGCTGGCCGATGCCCACATAGAAAGCGGAGAGATGATTGTAGGTCGTCGCAAGGCTTTGCCCGTGGTCGATCACGACGACGTTGCCGTAACCGCTCATCGTCCCAACATAGGCAACGATTCCATCTTCGGCCGCCCATACAGACGAACCGTAAGCCGCTCCGATGTCGATACCAGTGTGCATGCGGGTCGTCCCGAAAATGGGGTGCACCCGGTAGCCGAAGCTCGAGGTGATCGGGCCGGTGGCCGGAAACAGCAGCCGGCCCCCGATCGTGGGAGGGGATTCGCCGAGTGGCGGAGATCCAACGCCCGGCGCCGCCTCGGCTTGAGCGGCCGCCTCGGCGGCCGCTTCGCGTGCCAGAAGGTCGGTGATCCCCTGCGACTCGCTGCTCAGCTGAGTCTCGACCTCCTGAAGCCGCCGCTGGCGGGAGCGAAGGCCCTCGAGCAGGCTCGTCTTCTCGGAGATGACCGCTTCCTGGGTCGAAAGCTCCTCGGCCCGGGCCGCGCGAGCGTCGGCGACCTCTGCCCGTGCGCTTTCAAGCCGCAGCTTGTCGGCGGCGATCTTCGTCTTGTGCTTCTCGACCTGCTCTTGCTTGTATTCCGTGTCGGCTTGCAGAATCTCGATCTCGCCGATCAGCTCGGAGTCGGCATCGAGGGCGGATTGGTAGTAGGCCGAACGTTCGACGAGGTCGGAGAACGATTGGGCGGAGAGCAATCCGTCGACGGCCGCGGTAGGACCGGCGACGTAAGCTGCAATCGCTCGCTCCCGGTAGACGCTGAGCCGCTTATCGAGTCGGATCCCAATGGTCTTGAGGTCGCCGGCCAGCAATGCAACTTCCTGCTGAGCGACCGTCAACGCCTCTCGTTTGCCGGCGATGTCGGCGTCGAGGCGGCCGATGATCGCATCCAGAGAGTCAACGCGCTCTTGGACCTTGGCCCGCTCCGCATCGAGCTCCAGCACCCGTTGCGCTAACCTACTGGTATCGGTCGAGAGGGATTGCTGCGCCTGCTCGATCCGCTCCTGGCGCCTTTGGATCTCCTCCAGGCGATCACGCGGGCCGGCCCCCGCGGGCAAAGCCAGTCCGGCCACGCACAGCAGGAGAAAGGCCCCCACGGACAGCCTCCTCCTAAGGGCTACCAATCGGGACATCTAAAGAATTCTAAGCACAAGGACAACAAGAACAACACGGGCACCACCCACTCACCATAGACGAGCTTCTTCGACCCGCGGCCGGCGCCGGTGACAGCAAAGCGACCGGCGGGTCTTCCATCCCCTGGAAGGGATCGGCTCTGCGGAGGCCGTCCTTAAACCTCGAGGAAGCGCCGTAGGGCCATGACCGAGCCGAATAGGCCCACCACGATGCCTCCCCCGACCAGGAGAAAGAGCACCTTGGCGATCTCCCATCCGGAGAACGTAAAGACGGGTCCGAGAAATGCCAAAAAGTCACCCATCCTCGAGAACAGCAGCTCGTTCGCGCCAAAGAGGAAAAGGCTTGACAGGATGGCGCCCGTCAGCGCGGCGAAAACGCCTTCGAACATGAAGGGGATGCGGATGAACCAGTTGGTCGCTCCCACCAGCTTCATAATCGAGATCTCCTCGCGCCGGGCGAATATCGCCAGCCGGATGGTGTTCGCAATCAGGCCGGCGGCGGCGACCA
>JACDBF010000068.1 GCA_013695055.1 Actinomycetota bacterium | reverse complement strand
CGCGCGGGTTCCCTTCCCAGAAGACGACGCGTCCGTATTGGTTCTCCACTTCGGCTCGCCCTTCGGATAGCTGGCGCATGATCATGAAGATCGACTGAAGAAGGTCGAGCGGCTCGAACCCCGCGACAACCACGGGTTGACCGTAGTCCCGGGGAATGAACTCGTAGGGACGGCAGCCGACAACGGTGGAAACATGGCCGGGACCGATGAAGGCGTCTAGCCTTAGGTCGGGAGACTCGAGAAGCGCCTTGAGCGGCGGCACGATGGTCACGTGGTTGCACATCACCGAAAAATTGCGGATGTCGTCCTGCTTGGCCCTCATGAGTGTGAGCGCGGTGGACGGCGCGGTGGTCTCGAAGCCGATCGCATAGAAAACGACTTCTCGATCGGGGTTCTCGCGCGCGATCTTCAGAGCGTCCAGCGGCGAATAGACGAAGCGGACGTCGGCGCCCTCGGCCTTGGCGTCCAGAAGACTGCCGTCACCCCCGGGCACCCTCATCATGTCTCCGAAGCAAGTGAAGATCACGTTGGGTCGCTTGGCGATCGCGATCCCATCGTCGACCCTTCCCATGGGGATGACGCAGACCGGGCACCCGGGCCCGTGTACGAGCTCGACGGTCTCGGGGAGGTGGGCCTCGATTCCGTGCTTGTAGATGGTGTGGGTATGGCCTCCGCACACCTCCATGATCTTGTAATGGTGTCCAGCTTCGGCAAGCGCCGCGATCTGCGTGCCCAGTCCTCGCGCCAGCTCTGCATCCCGGTATTCGTCGACGAATCTCATGCGCTCTCCCCGAGTCTCGAGATTGCTACTCCGCCGTGTACGAGAAGGCGGTCGCCCGCCTCGATCGGCGCTACGAGCTCGATGCCCACCATGCCGCGCTGCCCCTGAGGATCCTCGCAAAGGGCGTCCGGCTCGCCCGCCTCGACGACGGTGACCGGGACCGCCACATCCCCGCAGACGAGACATCCGTCGACGAGTGAGCACACGGCGTCGTAAGAGGAAGGATCAATGAGCGACAGGGCGGGCGCGGAGGCCGAAGCCCCATTCTCGATCGTCATGAGATGTTGCTTTCCCTCAGTTGCTCGAGCTCATCTTCGAAGGCTTCTCCCATGCTCTCGAGCAAAGAGAGCGTCGCAGCCGCTTCGTCTTCGTCCACCTTGGATAGTGCGAATCCGACGTGTATCAATACCCAGTCCCCCACGTCGATGCCCTCGGGCGTCTCGTCCAGCAGGCCCACATTGACATTGCGCCTGACGCCCCCGATGTCGACCTTGGCCAGATGAGTCGCCGGATCGATGATCTCGAGGATCTGTCCGGGAATGGCAAGGCACATGTCCCCCCCTAGTTGTCGCCTGGCCGATCAAGAGCGAGACCATATTCTCACCTCACGCGCCCTCGTCAACCCAACCCTCGTCAACCCAGGAGGAGGCGGGCGTTTGCGACCACCGCCTGACCGAGGGAGATGCCTCCGTCGTTGGCCGGAACGCGACGATGGATCAGCACCTCGAATCCGGCCGAACCCAGGCGGGCGCGCGCGCGCTCGAGGAGCAGGAGGTTCTGCCATGTGCCTCCGGAGAGGGCAACCGTGCCGAGGCCCTCTCTGCCCCGCACCAGCTCGCATGCGCGCACCAAGGCCGCGGCGAGCCCGTTGTGAAAAGCCGCGGCGGCCGCGGGCCGGGGCCGTCCCGCGGCGATGTCCTCGGCCAGAGCCCCTATCAGCGCGACGCCGTCGATCTCATCTCCGTCGACCGGGCACGGATAGCTCGAGTCGACAGAGGGATCGGCGGTCTGCTCGAGCTCGGCCGCGGCCTGGCCCTCGTAGGCGACCGTGCCTCGAATCCCGCACACCGCCGCGGCCGCATCGAACAGGCGCCCCGCGCTCGACGTAAGAGGCGAGTTCACCCCCGCTCTAGCCAGCTCCACAATTGCCTTCCACGGCCGTTCCGTTCCATGCATCGCCTCGAGGCCCGGGACAAAGGGCGAGCCGAAGGCCGCATCGAGATAAGCGGCCGCCATTCGCCACGGCTCTTTCACAGCAGCAGCACCCCCGGGAAGGGGGACGTAGCGAAGGTGTAGGTGGCGCGTGAAGTCGGACAGGTCGCAAGCAAGCACCTCGCCACCCCAGATGGCCCCGTCCGTTCCATAACCCGTCCCGTCGAGCGCGAGGCCGATGACTCGGTCGGTGCGCCCGTTATCCGCGAGACAAGAAGCGATGTGGGCGTGGTGATGCTGCACGCCTATCTTGACCGGGCCCTCCAGCTCGAGGGCCCACTTCGTGGACAAGTAGTCCGGATGTAAGTCGTAGCCCACGATCTCGGGGGTCACGTCGAAGACTCGCTCGAAGTGCTCGATGCCCTCCAGGAAGGCGGACATCGCCTCCCACGTGGCGAGATCGCCGATGTGATGGGACAGGATGGCGCGCGCTCGCTTGCCCAGGCAGAAAGTGTGCTTGAGCTCGGGCCCCGCGCCGAGAACTGGCCGGGTAAAGGGAGGCTCGACCGAGAGCGGCTCGGGCGCGTAGCCTCGCGACCTCCGAATCAGGTAATCGCGGCCGTCGACAACCCTTACGACCGAATCATCGCAGCGAACGTGAATGGCTCGGTCGTGTCCCAAGAAGGCGTCGGCGATCTCCCCCAGTCTCTCGCGCGCTTCGTCGTCCCGATAGGCGATCGGCTCATCGGAACGATTCCCCGAGGTCATGACCAGGGGACTCTGCAGCGTTCTCATCAAGAGGTGGTGCAACGGCGTGTACGGAAGCATTACGCCGAGATAGCGATTGCCCGGGGCCACCGAGGGGGCTACGGCCGCTTCATTCCTGCGAGGAAGAAGCACGATCGGCTTGCGGCGGGACGACAGGATGGCCGCAGCCTCGCCGTCTATGTCCACGAGCTCGCCGGCGGCCTCAAGCGTAGAGACCATGACCGCGAGCGGCTTCTCCTCGCGTCCTTTGCGCGCGCGTAGCCGGGCGACCGCCGCTTCGTTGCGCGCGTCACAGGCGAGATGGAAGCCCCCGAGGCCCTTCAGCGCGACTACCTCACCCGCTCGGAGCAAGCGGACCGCACCGGCGAGCGGATCGCCTGCTGAGCGCGCGCCGGTCGCATCGGTGAGACTAAGACTCGGACCGCACCGGGGGCAGGCGATCGGCTGGGCATGGAACCTGCGGTCAGAGGGATCCTCGTACTCGGCCCGGCACGCTGGACAGAGATCGAAGCCGGACATCGTGGTGTTGGACCGGTCATAAGGGATCGCTTTGGTGATAGTGAAGCGAGGACCGCAGTTCGTGCAGTTCGTGAAGGCGTATCCATGCCGGCGCGCCGAGGGGTCCACAATCTCGGCCGCGCACTCCGCGCACGTCGCTACGTCGGGCGAAATGGGGGCCTGGTGAGCGCCCGAGCCCTCGCTCGCCCTTATCTCGAACGAATCATCGCCCCGAGCGGGGATCTCCTCTTCGCCGACGTCGTCGATCATCGCCAGAGGAGGGGGGTCGGCGAGAAGTCCGGCCGTGAACGACGCAAGCGCGCGGGGCGATCCCTCGACCTCGATTACCACCCCGGCAGGATCGTTGAGGACAAATCCGCCGAGACCGTGCTCGATCGCGAGCGCGTACACGAAGGGACGAAAACCCACCCCTTGAACGGTCCCGGCTACCCGCAGCCTGACCCTCGCGATCCTTTGCTCCACGCCGGCAAGCGTCGCGCTACGCGCGCCCCCCCGAAGCCTCACCGCCACAGCGCCAGCGGTCGGCCTGTTATCCGCGAGAGGCGTTCTCTAACGGGTCAAGCCCATTGAGGCAGGCCCGGGGATCGGAGACGACATGCTGGGTGATACTCACCGATGATGATGCTTCAGGCCTGCCTAAACGGATCGCGCTCCAGCGAAGAGCATCCGGGAATCCCCCGGACTCCTGCAGAGCTCGCCAACGAAGGACGAGCCTCAGTGGCGGTCGGCGCTCAGGTCCTGCATCTGCACGCGTACGACGAGGCTGGTTCAGAGACCTTCGCTCCTGAACCCTGTGCGGCGGCCCTTCGCGCGGTCCGGGCGGCGTGTCCTGGAATCCCGATCTCGTTCAGCACCTCGGCGGACATCGAGCCGCATCCGAGCCGCTTGGAATCGATCGCGGGTTGGACCGAGGTACCCGACCTGGTCACCGCTAATCAAGGAGAAGAAGGGATCGTCGAGCTGTGCGACCTTCTCATCGCACGAGGAATCGGGATCGAGGCCGGACTGCTGCACCTCGATGACGCGCATGAGTTTGTGAGGTCCGGAGTCGCGGCCCGGTGTGTTCGAGTCTTGATCGAGCCCTTGGATGCAGACCCCGGCGCGGCCGTAGCTCACGCGGCCGCAATGGAGCAGGTGCTGGCCGATGCTCGGATCACGCTGGACCAGGTTCATCACGGTGATGGCGTCGCCACGT
>JACDBF010000051.1 GCA_013695055.1 Actinomycetota bacterium | reverse complement strand
ACGCACACGAGCGGAACCGATGCGGGGAGGCAATTGCCGGTGGCAATGCCGTGAAGCATGGTGCCGACGACGATGCAGAAGCCGATGAGATCGTCGTCACCCTTGCCCCAGATGAGCGCACGCACTTGCTTTTGCACCTCCAGCATGTCGGTGACGACATCGGGCAGGGGGCCGTCGTCACGCACGCTTCCCCCGAACACGTAGTCGGCGCCGTGCTCGACCAGGTGGCGCACGATGCCGCCCGTGATCACTCCCGCGTCTATGGCGGCCTCAAACGAGCCACAACGGCGAACCTCGTTTATCGCCCGGATGTGGTGCTCGTGCCCATGCTCGGCTGCGCTGCCCCTGTCGAGGTGGACGCCCAGGGATGTGCCGAACATGTTGGACTCGATGTCGTGGGCCGCGACTCCGTTCCCGGCGAAGAAAGCGTCGACGTAACCCGCCCGGATGAGGGCGCAGACGTCGGGGCCGGCCCCGGTGTGCACGACCGCCGGGCCCGCGACCCACAAGATTCGCTTGCCCGCTTCTTTGACCTCGCGCATCATGCCGGCGACTTGATCGACGAGCAGCGCCTTTGGTTTCTCGCTCGAGACATCCGACGACATGAACTCGAAGGCCTGGCGCCCTGCGGCGTCCGTCGGGCTGGTCAAGGGGATCACGCGAACGCCGAGGCCGGTCATGACGATGGACATGCCCTTTTCGATCTCGCCCATGGGGATTGTCCGCGCGCCGTCGCCGCTAACGACGATGCCGCAGTCCATTTCGGGATGGTCGACGGTTAGCCACTTGCCGTCGACGCGCACCTCGGTCTCGAGATTGGTGCTCGAGTAGAACCCGGGGGGAAAGGCGCCTGCGACATCCGCCTCGGCGATTACCGCATCTTCGACCGAGTCGGCGTTCGCGCCATGCCGCTGTAGCCGGTCGAGAAGACGATCGAGATCCACCTCGTCCTCGGTCGTGATCTCCAGACGAGCGATCGATTCGTCGTCGTGTTTCTTGCCGAGGGAGAGCTCGATGACCTGATAGGTGGCGCCGAAGTCGACGATCTCGTCGAGCACCCGCGGCAGGCTCATGGAGTCGATGATGTGGCCCCGCAGGGTCACCACTTCAGTTGGCATTGTAGGCTCGCTCCTTTAGGAATCGTTGCACCGTTTCGAAGACCCGCTCCCGCTCGCAGTCGAGCGTGATCACGTGGTACGACCGATCGAGCCATACGAGCTCTTTGTCTGTGGAAGACACCGATTTGTAGATGATGCGCGCGTTGCTCGGATGAACGACGTGGTCGATGCGAGAGTGGACGACAAGCGTGGACGACCGCACGGCGCCGAGGCCTAGGCGCGCCCTCTTGAGAAAGCGGAGCATCGACACGGTCGCGGCCGCAGGAAGGCGGTCGTAGGCAAGCTCTTTTTGGGAAGGATCGGCGATGTCGTTTCCCACGCCTCGCACCGACTTCACGACGCGCGCAATGGCCGGTGCGAAGAAACGCCGCGGATCGGTAGGACGGATGAGGCCGGAGAGAGCTACGACTCCGGCCACGCGGTCCGGGTAGCGGGCGGCGAGATCAAGGGCCAGAGCGGCCCCGAAAGAGAGACCGGCCACGAACACCCGAGCATGGGCCCGGGTGAGCGTATGGAAGGCATCGTCTACCGAGGCCACCCAGTCGTCGGAGCTGTAGGTGCTGAGATCCTGCCAGGTGGTGCCGTGCCCGGCGAGGCGAGGCGCCCGGACGGTGAAGCCGTTGCCGGCGAGATGCTCGCCGAGGAGACGCATGCCTTGCGGACTCCCGGTGAAGCCGTGCACGAGCAGGACCGCTACGCGGCCGTCGCCGACCTCGAACTCTTCGGCTCCTTCGATGACCTCGACCTCTTGCACAGTCCTCCTTTGTCGCGACGGGCCCCGCGCCCCGTGTGCTTGACGGATTCTCTACTATCGGCGGCAAGGAGAGGAGAAGGCCGCTCACATGCTCTATTGGTTGGCTAAAGCGCTGCTGGCACCGCCTTTGTGGCTGCTTTATCACGTGCGGGTCAAGGGTCTCGAGAACGTGCCGCGGAGCGGAGGGGCGATCATCGCCGCCAACCATCGGTCGTTTCTCGACTCGATCTTCATTCCCCTGGTAATCAGGCGGCGCCAGGTCGTGTACCTGGCCAAGGCTGAGTACTTCAAGAGCAGACGGACGGGTTGGTTCTTCAGGAGCATGGGCCAGATTCCGTTGGAGAGGACGGGGGGCAAGAGCTCGCACCGGGCTCTCAGCGCCGCGCTCGAGGTCCTTCGATCCGGCAAGCTGCTCGGCATCTATCCCGAGGGCACGCGTTCGCCAGACGGGCGTCTCCACAGGGGCCGGACCGGAGCCGTCCGCCTGGCCCTGGCGGCCGGAGTGCCGGTGGTGCCATGCGGAGCCATAGGGACCGAGGAGGTCATGCCCAAGGGCGCAAAGCTCCCTCTGCTGAGAGGCCGGCCGCGAGTCGAGATCAGATTCGGGCCGGCCCTGGATCTTTCCCGTCTGGAGGGAAAGGAGAGCGAGTCCTCGGTGCTGCGTGCCGCGACCGACGAGATCATGGCCGCGATCGGGGCGTTATCGGGCCAGGACTACATCGACGAGTACGCAACCAGCGCCGACCGGGGCCCGGAAGCCGGGCCGACCGGCGACGACGGCGACCTGCCGGGAGAGGCGCTCGCAGGCTGATCGGCTCAGGTCTTGACGAGGATCTCAATCGTGACCCAGCCGACTCCCGACATGCCGATGGCCTCGGCCGCCGCCTGGCTGAGGTCGATGACACGGCCGTCCGCGTATGGACCACGGTCGTTGATTCGCACGATCACGCCCCGTCCCTGGAATTCGACGTACAGCCACGTGCCGAAGGGAAGCTCTTTGCTGGCGGCGGTGAATTTGGATGGATCGAAGATCTCGCCGTTGGCGGTGAGGTTGCCTTCGAAACCGGGCCCGTACCACGAGGCCACTCCCTCGAAGGTCACGCCCGTGGAGGCAAAGCCCGGAGGAAGGCCCAGGGCCGGGCCGCCCGCCCCGGTTTCGGCTCCGGCCTCCGAAAGGACCTGGGCGAGGGCGTCTTGGGAGGCGGCGGTGGCTGCGGAACGCTCCCGTGCGGCCGCGAGGCGGGCCTCGCGGCGCGCCTCTCGCTCGAGCTTTGCGATCTCGGCGTTTAGCTGCTCGAGCGCTCCGCTGCGCTCGGTGATCGTGACCTCTATATCGGCGCTCACCTCGTCCACGCGCGTCGCCGCCGCAAGGAGCGACCGCTTTTTGGCGTCGAGCTGAGCCTGTGCGGCTTCGGCCTGGTCCCTGGCGGACTCGTATGCATCCAGAGCTTGGGAGTCGAGCTGAGCGATCTGGCCGGCGGCTTGCGACGCGGAAGCCAGCTCAGAGACGGTGTCGGCGGAGAGCAGCAGGGCGAGCTGGGAGCCCGGGCCCGCCTTGTAGGTGGCGACGGCGCTGTCCACGTA
>JACDBF010000335.1 GCA_013695055.1 Actinomycetota bacterium | reverse complement strand
CGCGTCAGTATCGAAAAAGGCCGTCAATTACCGACAATGACTGACACCCGAATAGGGCCTCTCACCTGCGAAAACACGGGAAAGCGCAGGTCGCGTGTTTTCGTCCCATCACCTTGCCAAGGTGAGGTCGCCAGTTCGAATCTGGGGCCCCTGGTCACAGCCCCTTTCTTTCGAGGTCTCCTGTGACTACACTCGCCAAGCAAAAGGAGGCCCCAGAAATGGAGGCCTCCTTCACTTAATCGGTCGAGATCAGCTGCGGCGCACGGTCTTCGACTTGTCGCTCAAGCACACCACCGAGGACTTCCTCGCCTTCTTGACCTTGGTGTAGTAGCGACCCTTTGCATCGCTCTTGTGGATCCGATACCTGCCAGACCTGTTGCTGCGATCGCGCCCGACGGTCTTGTCCCGGCCCTTGCGGACCTTTTTGAGCACGACTTTGCGTCGGCGCTCGCACTTGCCCACGGCCGACTTGACCCGTCCCTTGAAGCGACGGGCGATCGTGATCGTAGACGCAACCTTGTTGGCGCCTCCGCCGGCGGCGGAGAACGTGGCCAGGATCGTGTCTTGATTCACCGACGTGAGTTGATCCGAGCCGGTGAAGCCCACGATCGTGTCGGTCCCGGCCGGTGAGTCCGAGCCGGTGGCGTCGGTGTAGCTGCAGGAAACGATCCCGGTAGCGGCGGTGTAGCCGCACTGGGTAGCGGACACCTCCGCGGCATTAGGTCCGTCGGTGACGTTGAAGGACACCTCGGCCCCCGCGATTGCCGCTCCCGCCACGCCCGTCGCCCGGCAGAAGAAGTCATGGGCCGATCCGGATGGGTTGGTGGCATCCTCGGGAACGCAATCGAGGGACATGACCAGCTCGGTCGCGCCTGGAACCTTTACGCCGTTGCTCCCGCCGTTGGGGAGCACGAAGAACTGGGTGGCGGTGTCTATCGGCTCGCCGGCATCGGGGTCGTCGTTATCGTCGGGCCCGCCCGGCTCCTCGACGAACACATCGATGTCGTAGCTGCCTACCGAGGGAGAGCTGATCCCGAAGGTGAACTCGCCCTGGCCGATGACTGCGCTCGCCGCGGTCGTCGCCTCTCCGCCGATGGTTCCGTCGATCTCCACCGGTCCGTTCCCCAAATCACCCGTGGCGGGATCGATCAACACTGGGTTGAGCCCAACCGCGGGGAGGCAGAACTCGACCGGCGTCACGCCCCGGACCTCGACATCGACCACCGCTCCGATGGGGTCCGACCCGCCGCTCGTGGTTACCAAAAAGGGACTGCAGATGCCGACGGTCTCGATCCCCAGCGGGGGGGTGACCTCGACGGTGCCGACGTGTGAGGCGAGCGCCGGCGTCGCCAGCGACCCCACCATCAGCGTGCCCAAGATGAGAGACGCCAGACGCACCCCGCGCCTGGTCGTTGTAGGTCGTAACAAAACGTCCTCCTTCCAGGCCCCCGTCCGCGTAGCTCCTATGACTAGTCATCGACGGGGCGGCGGTGTTCCTTTAATTGGAAGGAACCCGGAGGGGCGCCTAGGAAGCGGGGCGGGAGCCAGGCGCGGCCGGCGCCCCGACGAGCGGGCCGCACACGAGATTTCGGAAGCATGCGGCCGGGGGTTTCGTCACCTCGTCGGTGTGTCCGTAGATCTCGGCGAGCGTGTCGAGGTCGTGAGCGTCGGGACGCTGCCCGCCGTTCAGGCAGGAGTCCCCTTTGTTGCGATGCCAGAGCCCGAGGCTGTGTCCGAGCTCGTGGCATACGACGAAGCGCCGGAACTTAGCCCCGGTCCCGAAGCGGTCGTTGACGCGCACGGTGGCGGCGACGATGTGCTCGCCGTCGTTCGCTAAGGTCGTGTGCCCGAGCCAATCGGCCCGGTAATCCTCGTTGCAGATGCGGATATACCCCGGCTCAAGCGGGCACGAGCTCCGCAATGCCGAGTCGTTGTCGCCGATGACGTGCTCGAGCGAGACCGTTCCTCGCAGCGCCCAGTCATCGAGGGCTGGGTCGAGCACAGCCAGCTTCCGGAAGCCGCCGCCGAGCGAGTCGATCACGACCAAGCGAGGCTTGCCTGTGCTCGACCAATGATGGTTCTCCCAGCGGTGGTGGGCCTGGACGGCGGGAAACGGCAGAAGTGCCAGGGCCGCGAGCAGGCTGGCGAAGACGAGCGCGGCGCGGCGTCGGGTGGGCCGGCCTCCGGTGTGTCTCGCGCTCTGATTGGTTTCGCCCAAGGGTTCTCCCGTGGTTCGCTAGGCTCGCGCTCTGTGCGCGGCTCTAGAGCCTGTTTCGGCCTTAGGGGCGCAAGCCTAGATACGTAAAGCTAGGGGCGACCGACCGGCTATCTGGCGGCCATCGGAGTCGAGCCTAGGTAGATCCGAAGACGGTTGCCCGGGAACTGCACTCGTCCACGTCCGAGCGGGAGGCGCGGGTCGGGTGCCCCTTAGGGTGCGGCCATGGGGCGAGAAACCAGCGCTCAAGGTCTGCTCATCACCGGTGTGTTCGGCGCGGGCAAGTCGTCGGTAGCTGAAGAGATCGCAGACATTCTCGAGAAGCAAGGTGTTCCGTACGCTGTCTTAGACCTCGACTGGCTCGGCTGGTTCGACACGGGAACCAGCGCCGGGCCCCCGGGGTATCGCGTGATGCTTACGAACCTCGTAGATGTCGTCGGCAACTATCTCGACATCGGTGTCCGGTTCTTTGTTCTCGCTCGCCATATCCGTGACGGCCCGGAGTTGGAGAGCCTCAAAGCCGTGCTTCCCATGCCGTTGAGGGTCGGTCGCTTGACCGCTCCTCTAGAGGAGATCAAGAGAAGAT
>JACDBF010000441.1 GCA_013695055.1 Actinomycetota bacterium | reverse complement strand
TTGCTCAGGAAAACCAACGGCAACGTGACGAAGCCCATGATCGCGAAGAATGTTCCGTGCGATGGCACCCGGTATGCAAGCGCCGTGGACAGAGCCGTTAGCGCCATGCTCAACAGACCCGCGATGGCAAGGATGGCCACGCCCCCCAACACTCCAGAGGCGACGTCTACCGAAGTAGCAACGGCAACGACGAACACTAGGAGAACCTGAGCCGTGCCCAGAACGAACTGGAAGAGGAACCGGCTCACTATCAACGAGCTGCGAGCGATTGGCATGCTGAGCAGCTTGTCCAGATAGCCGGTCTCCTTGTCCCACAGCATGGGCATGGCCCCGGTTACGGTATTCGTGACGACCGTAAAGGCGATGACTCCGGCGAGCATGAAGCCCACGTAGTTCGAGGTCCCGATTACATCGCGATCGATGGTTCGGCCGAGCGCGCTGCCAAAGAACACCAACCAGATCGCCGGCTGCGTGACGCTGAGGAGGAGATTCAGCCGCTCCCGCACGAGCTGGAGGAACCACCTGCGCGTGAGGGCGGCAACCTCCTCTCTCCATCCGGCCCACGCCGACCCCGATGCCCGCGTCCCTGGTGCCGTCTGGGCGGAGCTCGTCGCATCCCTGCTGATTACTCGACCGGCCATCAGGCCCCCACCTCCAGGTCACGCAACTCGCGACCGGTATGGAGCAAGAAGACATCATCGAGACTCGGCTGCGTGTAAGTAACGCGCTCGAGGCCGAGATCGTTCGCCAAGGACAAGCTCATTACAGCCGGCAAAGCCTGGGACGCATCCTTGACGTAGATGTGCACCTCGTTGGAATCAGTCAGGATCGTGTTCTTCACCCATGGCTCATGCGCGATGGCGTCCCGCAGTCGCTCCGGTGATGATGTCGCCACTTGAATCACATCGGCCGCAACCGCATGCTTAAGCTCTACAGGAGATCCGCTCACGACGCTCCGGCCATTGTCCATGATCGTGAGTCGATTACAGAGGCGGTCGGCTTCGTCCAGATAGTTGGTGGCAAGCAGAACCGTCACCCCTTCATCCCTGAGGCCGAGGATGTAGTCCCATATCCGATGACGCGATTGCACGTCCAGGCCGAGGGTGGGCTCGTCGAGCACCAGCAGCTCGGGCCGATGCAAGAGACCGCATGCGAGGTCGAGCCGCTTGTGCATGCCGCCCGAGAACTCTCCGATCAGGCGGTCTGCGTGGGGAAGCAGGCCCAAGAGATCAAGCGCCTCGTCCACTCGCTCACGTCGCACGCGCTGGGGTACGTGGTGAAGAGCCGCCTCGATCTCAACGATCTCGCGCGCTCGAAGCAGCCGGTTCACCTGCCATGGCACGCTCTGCATCACGTATCCGATGCGGCGCCGCACGGCTCCCGGCTCCCGAGAAACGTCGAACCCACAAATCCTTGCGGCCCCCGAAGAGGGGGTCAGCAGCGTCGTAAGCATCCGTATCGTGGTGGTCTTTCCGGCGCCGTTCGGGCCCAGAAGTCCGAAAATGTCGCCAGCCTCGGCGCGCAGGTCGAGGCGGTCGACGGCGAGGCGGTCGCCGAACGATCGGGTAAGGCTATCGGTCTCGATAACGCCGGTCATAGGGACTCAGTATCTCCGACATCGCTCGGCGGCGATGAGACTTAGTCTGTTCCGAGGAACTGCCGACTTTCTGGGAGGACAGCAAGTGGAATACAAACACCTCGGCCGCAGCGGCCTTCAAGTCTCGAGGCTGTGTCTCGGCACGATGAACTTCGGGCCGGAAACCTCCGAGGAGGACTCTCACAAGATCATGGACAAGGCCCACGACTTGGGGATCAACTTCTTCGACACCGCAAACGTCTACGGATGGGAGCAGGGCGAGGGCATCACGGAGCAGATCATTGGACGCTGGTTCGGGAAGAATGGGGGGCGGAGAGAGCGCACCGTGATCGCCACCAAGCTTTTCGGCTCGATGAGTGACTGGCCCAACGACACCTTCCTGTCTGCACGCAACATCCGCCACGCTTGCGACGCCTCTCTGCGCCGGTTGCAGACCGACCACATCGATCTCTACCAAATGCATCACGTCGATCGCGACACCCCCTGGGACGAGATCTGGGAAGCAATGGAGGTGTTGCGCGCCCAGGGCAAGATCCTTTACGTCGGTTCGAGCAACTTCGCCGGATGGCACATCGCCAAGGCGCAGGGCGCGGCGTCGGCGCGTCATTTCACGGGCCTCGTCTCCGAGCAGTCCATTTACAACCTCGTCACCCGTCGGGTTGAGCTCGAAGTCGTTCCCGCATGCGAGGACTACGGTCTCGGTCTCATCCCTTGGAGCCCACTCCACGGCGGGATGCTGGCCGGCGTATTGCAGAAAGAGAAGGAGGGAGGCCGGAGGCACTCCGGACGCTCAAAGGACGCCATCGAAGAGCACCGTTCGCAGATCGAGGAGTACGAGAAATTCTGCGCCTCCTTGGGCGACGAACCCGCCAACGTGGGCCTTGCGTGGCTGCTTCACCAGCCGGTCGTAACCGCGCCGATCATTGGGCCTCGGACCCAGGAGCAACTCGAGGCGTCACAGCGGGCTCTCGAGATTTCGCTCGGCGAAGACGAGCTGAACCGGCTCGACGAGATCTGGCCCGGACACGAGACGGCCCCCGAGGATTACGCCTGGTAGCTTCGACGTGTAGGACGTAATGCACATTTATCCAACCTAGGAGAGAGCCATATGAGTGTTTCAGGCCCGTATTTGTCTCAGGCCGCCGGCATGCCCGAGCTCGAGGATTGGGGTCCGCTGGAGGAAGCCACCGGGCCGGAGATGCAGACGTCCGGCTATACCTTATGGGAGGAAGGCGACGCTTCATCTGGAGTGTGGGTGTGCACGCCGGGCCCATCACATTGGAAGCTCGAGACCCACGAGTTCGTCCACGTTATCGGCGGAAGCATGACGGTGACGCCCGACGGCGGAGACCCCGTCACCCTGAAGCCGGGAGACACGATGATGTTTCCTCGCGGGTGGGCGGGGGCCTGGGACATCCATGAGACGCTTCGCAAGCTCTACGTGATCTTCTGATCTCTTCTGTAGCCCAGAGTTTGGCGCTTCTTCTGAAGCCGAGGCTGCCGTATAGATCCTGCAGCTGTCCCAGATCGTCGTCGGCGTAAGGTCTCGATCTCACCTGCGGACTCGTTCATGCATGCTCATCCTAGAATGGCGAAACTGGCCGGTCCGATGGAACAAATCGTCGGCGCGTTGTGTTTAATCCCGAGTCGCGATTCCGCGTAAGCGCGAGGGCGATTGGGTACCGGCGCCGGACAAGGCGAGCGGGGGCGTTGAGAGAGGAGACCAAGTGACCGACATGATCCGGACGTCGGGGCTGGTCAAGCGCT
>JACDBF010000399.1 GCA_013695055.1 Actinomycetota bacterium | reverse complement strand
CAGGTGACCATCGACAACCACACGCATGTTCTCGATCCGCCGTTCATGGTGATCGCCACCCAGAACCCCCTCGAGCACGAGGGCACCTATCCCCTGCCGGAGTCCCAGCTCGATCGCTTCATGGTGCGGCTGTCCATCGGCTACCCCGGTCGCTCCTCCGAGCTCCAGATACTCGACACCCATGGAGGCAAGTCCCCGCTCGACGACCTGTCGCCGGTCACCGACGCCGGGCAGATAAAGGGGCTCATAGAGACCGCGCGCCGAGTCCACGTCGCTCCCACACTCAAGCGCTACATAGTGGATCTCTCCGAGGCCACGAGAAGCCACCCCGAAGTTCATCTCGGAGCGAGTCCGCGCGCATCCCTCTATCTGCTCAAGGCCGCCCGCGCCGCGGCCGCCAGCCGGGGCCGCGACTACGTTGTGCCCGATGACCTCAAGGAGCTGGCGATCCCCGTGCTGGCGCACCGCCTGCTTCTGTCTCCCGAAGCCCAGATGCGCGGCACGGTGGTCGACGACGTCCTCGAGAGCCTGCTCGACCGAGTACCCATCCCGGCGCGCGAGCAGGCCTAGTGCCGACCCCTAGAGGGTGGACGGTCGCCGTCACCGGCGTCATCATCTTGGTCGTCGGAACGGCCTTCGGCGCCACGCCGCTCCGTCAGCTCGGCTTTGCTCTGACCGCCTTGGTCGTCATCGCCACCGGGGTCGTGCGCCATGGTCGCCACGAGCTGGCAGCCTCTCGCACCGTAAATCCGGGGCGCGCCCGGCCCGGGCAAACCGTGACCCTCGATATCGTGCTGCGAAACGAGGGCAAGGGCCCGGCTCCTCTGCTGCTGCTCCAGGACCGTCTTCCCCCGGGAGTCTCCGGCAGCGCCCGCTTTGCGCTCCACGGCATCGAGGCGGCCGGAAGCCGCTCCACGTCGATCACGCTGCGCGCCGCCCGCAGGGGCCGCTATGCGATCGGGCCGCTCGAGATCTCGGTGGTCGACCCGTTCGGTCTCGCCCGCACGATGTCTCGTCCTTCGGGAACCTCCGAGCTCCTGATACAGCCGCGGATGGAGGCGCTCACTCTGCCGCGCGACGTCGGAGAGAGGCAGAGCCTTGCGACCTCGGCCGTCAAGCAGCCGACCGGCGCGCGCGGGGAGGACTTCTACACGCTCCGGGAGTACGCGGACGGAGATGACCTCAGACGGGTTCACTGGCCGTCGACCGCCAAGCGCGGCCGCTTCATGATCCGCCAGGAAGAGACCCCCTGGCACACCCGGGCAACCATCCTCCTAGACGACCGAACCGCAGCTCATGAGGTGCGCTCCGGGGAGTCCTCGTTCGAGTGTGCCGTCGAAGCTGCCGCTTCGGTCGTCGACCTTTACTACCGAAGCGGCTACGGCTTTCGCCTCCTGACTGCCCACAACCAGGGCGTAGCCGGGGGGCGCGGCACCGATCATTGGAACCGGTGTCTGGATGCCCTCTCAGAGATAGAGATGCCGCGCGCCGCCCCCGGGGACGATGCACTCGTGCTTCGCCTCACCGAGATCGAGAAAGCGAGGTCGCCGGAGGCCGCTCTCGTGCTGGTGGTCGGAACGTTGTCGGCGGCCGAAGCCGTGGCCGTGGCGCGCTGCGGCCGCCGCTTCAAGCAGGTCACGGTGGTGAGCTTCCCCGCCCATCGCTTCGCCGGCAAAGACACGAAAACGCGCTGGGAGGCCGAGGGCCAGGTCGTCGACGCGGTGAAGCTGATGAAGGGCTCGCAAGTGCGGACCGTGGTGCTCGGGCCCCAAGAGTCCCTGGCGGGGGCCTGGTCTTCTCTGGCGGCCGGCAGACAACGAGATGAGGGCGCATGGGGTCGGAGACCAGAGCTCGTCTAGGGCTGGCCGGGCTGTTGCTCGTGACGCTGTTCTCCTTCGAACAGCTCTTCTTCTCGTCCGATTACTCGGGCCCGTCGTTGCTGGCGGCCATCCTGGCGGCGCTGCTGGCGGCCGGAGCGCGCCGGCTGGGGGCGGGCATCGCGCTGACCACCCTGGCATCCGTCGCCGGCTTGGTCGTCTATCTGAGCCTCGTTTTCGAGGCCGACGCGACCCTTTTCGGTCTCCCTACCTATGATGCCGTCACGCGTCTTTGGGACGCGGTGACGCGCGCCGTCAGCCTCTCGGAGATCGACTTCGCTCCGATTCCCTCCCGGCCCGGCTACGTCATCCTCGTGGTCGCCGGAATGTGGATCGCGGCCGCCGTCGGCGAGGTGGCGGCCTTCCGCTGGCGCCGTCCGCTGCTTGCGAGCCTGCCGGCGCTGGTGCTGTTCGGCTACGCGGTGATAGTGGGAAGCGGAACCGGAACGACCCTCATGGTCTTGATCTTTCTCATCGGGCTGCTCACGTTCTGGGGCCTCGAGTCCTCGCATCGCATCAGCTCCTGGGGCAGGTGGATACCTACCTTCGAGGGCAAGGCCGTAGAGCCGAGCTCGGTCTCGGGACGGGTCGGCCGCCGCATGGGCGCGTCGTGCATCGCCTGCGCGCTCGTCGTCCCGATCCTCGTGCCCGCTTTCTCAGATGGCTTCTCGTGGCGGAGCGGTATGGGGACGGGGCCCGGCTCGGGGAGCGGAGGCGTCGGGGGTGGCGACATCAACCTCCTCGTCTCGCTCGTGCCCAACCGCCTCAGACAGAGCCCTCAGAAGCTCTTCGAGGTCGCCTCCGAGGAGGAGGCCTATTGGAGGCTCGTGTCACTCGACCAGTTCGACGGCGAGACGTGGCAGCCGCCGGCCGAGGCGAGCGTTTCGGCGTCCGCAGGCTTCGTAGCCAACACCGAGGTCTTAGAAAGGCCCACCGACCGAAGGGTTGTTCAGGAGTTTCGCCTCGAGGGCCTGAGGGGCGACTACCTTCCCGCCGCGGCCGAGCCGGTGGGCCTCGAGTTCCCGGCCGGCGATTTGAGTCTCGGCGACGTTGCGCTGTCCCCCAGCCATCAAGACATTCAGCTGGAAGGCGGCATTCAAGACGACCTCACCTACACCGTCGAATCGCTGGCGCCCGACCCGTCGTACGGCGAGCTCAACGCCTCGGTGCCGGGAATACCGGGCCAGGCCCCCGCCCGGGTGGCCCAGTCCCTCACCGCCCCCGTCGAAGCCCTGCGGGACCGGTGGATCGCCGGCGCAACCACGGATTTCGAGAACCTCGTCGCCATCCAGAGCCAGCTGCGCAAGTTCGATTACGACATAGACGTCGAGGATCAATCGTCGGCCGACTATCTAGAGACCTTCCTGACCGACACGCGCGCCGGCTACTGTCAGCAGTTCGCGACCGCCTTTGCCCTGCTGTCGAGATCGCTCGGCTACCCGACACGCGTTTCGGTCGGCTTCCTGCCCGGCGAGCGCGATGACAACGGCGATTTCCAGGTCACCGGCGAAGACGCGCACGCGTGGCCCGAGGTCTACTTCGGCACCTACGGCTGGGTGCCCTTCGAACCCACCCCGCGGCCGGGCCTGGCGCAGCCCCCCGATTACACGAACATCCCGCAGGGGACGGGGCAGGGCGAGGGCAGCGGCCGCCTCGGAGG
>JACDBF010000372.1 GCA_013695055.1 Actinomycetota bacterium | reverse complement strand
CGAGACGAAAGTCGCCGGCGAGATTTAGGCGCATGCGCGCCAAATCTATGGAGAACGGGCCGCGACAAGCTGTCGGCCAGTCGATCGCGCCCGAGATGCGCCCGTGCGACCGCAGGATGTTGCCGGGATGGTAATCGCGGTGGATGAAGCCCTCTTGTACCGAGGGGCCGGGACGGGACAGAATCTCCAGGACTCCCGTCCACAAATCGCGGCGCCGGGACCATGTGGGAACCTTCAGATCCACCGGCGGTTTGTAGGGGGCGTAACGCTGCAGTCGAGCCACGTTTGCGATGTCGATCACGTGAATCGCGCGCAACAGCTCGGCGGAGGCCCGCAAATACGAGTCCATGTCGCGCGGACGTCTCGTGAGCGGCCGGCCCGGCACTCTCGTCTCCAGCAACGTAGGCGCCACGCAGAAGAGAGGGTCGCAGTCGGCCGCGACGAGCCGGGGGGCCGGGGCCCCGGCTTGCTCCAACACCTCGAGAGCGATGACCTCGTCCTGCGGCCGGTACCACGGATCGGTGGCGAGGCGAGCGACGTCGGCGTACTGCCTGACGGCCAGCCGGCGCACGCGACCCCGGTCGTCCAGCACATCGATGGCGTGCATCACCGTCGAGGCCGAGCCCATCCACGCGTTCGAGATGATCTTTCGCCGCCCGCCCACCTGATCGGAAACCCACGAGAGGGTTGCCGGAGAAATCTCTGTCACGCATGTCTCCTCGACGAGAGTCGTAGTTAAGCTGGCTTTCCAGTGACCGATCCCGAATTCATACTCGAGAGCGCGCGCCTGAGGCTTCGCCTCTATCGGCCGGAGGATGCTTGCGATCTCGAGAAGATCCTTGGGGACCCCCAGACCATGAGCTACTACCCGGGCCCCTTCACGCGCGCTCAGGTCGACGCGTGGATCGCAGATCAACTTGAGCGCTACGAGCGCGACGGGTTCGGACTGTGGGCGATCACCTCAAAGCTAACCGGTGAGTTCCTCGGCAACTGCGGGCCCGCGATGCGCGTGGTGGAAGGTCACGCTGAAGCCGAGCTTGGCTGGCACGTCAACCGGGCGCACTGGAATCGGGGGATCGCCACCGAGGCCGCGACCGTGTGCAGGGATCACTGCTTTGGTGAGCTGGGGTTCGACCGACTCATCTCGCTCGTGCGCCCCGTCAACAAACCCTCGGGCCGGGTTGCCGAGAAGATCGGTATGTCCGTGGAGAAAGAGGTTCAATACGCGAACCTGCTCCACTTCGTCTACGCGCTCGAAACCGGAGTTTGATCGGCCTTCGGCGGCATGTGTCGTTCGAAAAAGCCCACCGCGCGCGTGCAGAAGTCGATTATGGCGGGGAAGCTGCCGACACCGTGTCCCTCCTCGGGATAGACGACCAGCTCGGTCTCGACGCCTTGCTCCAGAAGAGCCTGATGAAACTCGACGGCCTGGCCCGGGGGCGTGCAGCGATCCTTGGCCCCTGCAGTCAACAACGTGGGCGTCCTGGCGGAACCGGCCTTGATGACGGGACTGCGCTGTAGGTATTCGCCGCCGGGGGCAGCCGGCTCCTCCCCCAGCATCACGCGGTCGAAATAGCCGATGTTGCTTCCGAAGTGCTGGCTGTACCAGTCCGTCGCCGGGGAGATGGCGAGCGATGCCTTGAAGCGGCCGGTGCGGGTGATGATCCACGAGGCCATGAAGCCGCCGTAGCTTCCGCCGGCGACGCCGAGCCTGTCGCGGTCCGCGATGCCTCGCTCGACTAGATGATCGATGCCGCTCGAGATGTCGTCCGCGTCCACGCCGCCCATGTCGCCGTAGAGGCGCGCCATGAAATCCTGGCCGCGGCCGGCGCTCCCGCGCGGGTTGGGCAGAAGGACCGCATACCCGCGCGCCACCAGCAGCGGGGCCAAATAGCCGCCGAGGTCCCAGCGATTCGTCCACGCCCACACGGGGCCCCCGTGCACGTCGACTACGAGCGCACGCGGTCCTTCGCCGGGGGGAAGCAGCAGCAAACCCTCGATCTCGGTCCCGTCGGGCGCGACCCAGGAAACGGATTCCGGAGATCCTGAGATCGAGCCACGGTGCTCGTGGCCCGCATGACTGAGCGATGCGACCGTGTGTGCTTCGCCGTCGCGAATGCGGGCGATCTCTGGGGGCCTTGAGTAGCTGTGGGAAGAGAGCGCGATGTCGGCCTCGCCGAGCGGCCACGCCTGTGGATAAAAGGTGCCGCACGATTCAGTCGTGCTCCAGAGCTCACAGACCTCCCCGGAGGAGGCGTCGAATTCGGACGCCACCGTCTCTAGGCCGCGCACCCCGACGAGCAAGAGGCGCTGGTCGTTGCGCCACGAGATGAAGGTCGCGTCGACACCGCGCGAATCGACGCGCCGGCTCGCCCCCGTCTCCGGATCGAGCGTAACCACGTCTCCGGCCATGAGGCCGCGGTCCGAAGCGAGCGACTCGGTGACCGCGACGTGCGCGCCACCGGGTGAGGCGGCGACGTAGCCGAGCTGGCGGTCGCTTTCGTGGACGACGCGCTCCTTGCCGGTGTCGATGTCGACGAGAGCAACGCTCGACCGGTACCACGCGCTCTCATCGGGCTCCTCGGAGATGAGCGCGGCGATCTCCCGTGGGCCGCACGGGACCGACTCCCAGATGTTGAGGCCTTCGCGCGACAGGGGCCGGACGGTCCTGGACTCCACCTCGTAGCGCCATGCGCGCCGCCACTCCCCCTCATATCCCGACGAATGAACCTCTGGCGTCCACGAGGGCAGGCCCCCGCCCTCGCCGCCCCGGCCCGAGCCCTGAAGGCCCATGACCTCCGCGCTCGCGCCGGCCACTCCCAAGAGAATCCACGAACCGTCGGCGGACCAGCCGAGGTACTCGATCGAACCGTCGACGGCAGGCCCCGGCTGCGCTTCGCCGAAGGCT
>JACDBF010000351.1 GCA_013695055.1 Actinomycetota bacterium | reverse complement strand
GCATAGGACAGGGCATAGCTGTCGCCCAGGCCATCGGGGGATCCATCCAACTTGGCGATAAACCCCTGAAAGAGCTCACTCCGGAGCACGCAGCCGAGGTGCTCACACAAGTGCCACTGACGTACTGGGTACTTCTGCTGGTGATCGCCTTCCTGGCAACCCATTCCCTGTTCCGAGCTGCTCAGGTCGTGACTGGGCTCGTCCAAGGGCGACCCCGGTGGCGAGCGAACCGCGTTGGCTGGCAAATGATGATGCTTCTCATGTTACTGGTTTTCTTGTTCCTACTCATCCAGATGGTAGCACCCGTCATGACGGCGTTCGTGCTCATCCTCGTCATCGTCGGCAGCCTTCTTCGTACAGTGTCACGGTTCCTCGCGGAGTCGCTAGGTGACGTCCAGGTTTACTCCGAGCGAGACGAAAACAGCGAACACTACGCGGCGAGGGAAGCCGTTCTGGAAGAGGCCGAGAAGACCTTCGCTTTAGTCGCCGAGCGCCGGTACGTAGAAATCGTGGTATTGGGTCACAGTCTGGGCTCAGTCGTAGCGTTCACGGCGCTAGACCGACTGAGGCGACGTGTTCCCCCTTTGCTGCATCACATCGAGGCGATCATCACCTTCGGTACTGCATTGGAGAAGGTCCGCTACTTCTTCGAACGTCGCAAGGATCCCGACGAGGAGGCCTCAGCCCGCCTTGTACAGCCGGCGGTCGAGATCGCCAATGACCGTGTGTGGCTCAACCTCTGGTACGCGAACGACCTCGTAGCCAATCCGATCACAACGTTCCAGGCGCCAGGCGCGGACCCGAAGGGTTACAAATTCGGCGAGCAGCCTCGTTTGCCCGAGCTTCTTACCGAAGCACGAACCCACTTGGTCGTGAACATCAATTTTGGCTACCCAGTCGCTCGGTTCCCATTGGTGTGGACGCACAGTCGCTATTGGGGTGACAAAGAAGCGATGCAACTCATCACCGACGTGGCTCTCCCGCAATAGCGCCCGCCCTCACCGACCCACTCGGGAACGGCCCCAATTGAAGCAGTCTCTTCCAGGGCGGTGGAGGGGGTGTCCGTGCAGGCATAAGCGGGGATGTGAAGGAACGTTCGTGAAACTCTTGGGTATGCCACGCATCGTCTTGTAGCCTGTGGGTGCTCTGTTCCTGGGTTCGAGTGGCGGGGTCATGATCCGTTCATTGTTGATTGGAGTCCAGCAGTCCCCACGAGGTATGAAACATCGCTGTGATTTGCATTCTGGGGTTCCTGCGCGGCCGTTCCACCCCGTGCGAGGGCCCCCCATCCTTGAGCACTAGCCCCCCCTAATGGGGACATCATTCGATGCACCTGTTGATCATTCTTAGTTTCGCGGTTGCAGCACGTCCTTACTGACCCACTGCACGATGGTGACGGCGAGGGCCAGGACCGCCTCGGCTTCCTTCTGCGAAGGGAGATGACGTTCATTCGGCGATCCGTGCCGGTCAGGGTTTGGCCACAAAAGACGCAGCATCGACAGGAGCGGACGAACGTCATGACCGAGCAGAAGCCGCCACCGCTCAGGTTGGCTGTCCAGCTGCCCGACCACATGGCCCAGGTGGGGTTGCGCCTGATCTGGCACGACAACGGGGACGAGCGCAGCCTCGACGGCCTTGATTGAGTGATCCCAGCAGTCGGATGGGTCGGGGTTGCGACCGTAGGCTTTTTCCCAGGCTTGTAGCAGTTCTTCCCTCGCCGTACCGCCGGCATCCAAAGCTTCAGCAAAGGATGCTTCTGCGGCAGCATCTACACGGCGGACTAGCGACTTTCGATCTTCCGCAACCGACCACACTGAATAGCCGGCTCTAAGCGTCTCCTGAAGCGTCACAGCTGCCGCATCGAGAAATCGACCCTGATGGATGACAGCGTCGAGCACGTCTAGATACAGATCAGACTGCCTGTCACACGCAGCGAAGAGGCTCTCCATCGTTTCGTAGTCGTGGACCCCGCGTTGGACACCTATCTGGGTCGCGACGGCCACATTGAGCATTAGCTGGACGCGCATTCCACCTCTGTTCCGATAGCCGAACACGCCTTCGAGCCAGTAGCGCACCGGCTCACGCAAGTGGGGGGGCATCCCTTCGTGGAGCGCAGGCGCGGGTCTGCGACCGTCTCTAGCGGATAGCGGCTGCCATTCCATGGTTACCGAGGGTACCGGTCACAATCAATCGTCCGCCCGTTCCACTGCTCACTGGGGAGAGTTCGATGGAACCTCTCCTCAGTAGCGGACCAGGGGGCCAGCTCACACTGGCCTTGACCCCCCGAAAACCGGTCCACCGCTAGTGAGAGTCTTGATGCTTCGGAAGAGGGGAAGGAGCCTCATGGCGTGAAGAGACGCAAGCACTTACCAAATCAGGTGGTGCGCAAGCTAAGGTGGCCTATCGGCTTCTGGCCGAAGGCAAGCGCGTCTGGCGGTTCTCGAGGCGTCCTCAAGGCACTGTGCGAGCGCGGCAGGTGACGCGCATGGGTCTTGCCCGCCTTGGCGGAATGCCCGCGCTCGGGGTAGAAAAGTTGGGCCGCGATCTCGGGGTCGAGTCCGGCGCAAGCCGCGCCCTGGTGCCACTAGGGTGGTGGCTCGCCTCCAGCAGGGACTAATCGCGATACTTAGTTCGTGCCACGACCTAAGACGAACCCCGAGCACTGCACGAATTGCGGGCGCTCACCGGCCATCGCCAAAGGGCTATGCAAGGCTTGCCACGAGTATCACCGGCGCACTGGACGCCACCGCTTCTCTCAACCGATGCCTGGACGGAGACCTCCGAGTGATGAACGCGTGCTTATCCCCACTACAGAAGCTGCCAGGCAATTAGGCGTTGACACGGCCAAGGTGCGACTTTGGATAGAGCGCGGCCACCTGGAATCATTCCGTATCGCCGGCCGCCATCGCTACTTCGTCGACCAGCTTGGAGCTCCCCCGATCCGACGGACACACTGACTATGCCGCTTCCTCGGTCCCTTCGTCGAATCGAGCGCGCCTCCTTTCATAGTCCGCCGGCGATAGGAAGCGCAGGAGGCGTGCAACCGCCGTGGGTTGTACCAACCCTCGATGTACTCAAAGATCGGGAGAGCGCGCGCGGGTCCGGGTCGGCCATGGCTGGAGATGGACGAGCTCGGTCTTGAGCGTCGCCAAGAAGCTCTCGGCAACTGCATTGTCCCAACCCTGCCCGGGCGCGACAGCGACTGGCGGACCCATTTGCAGCAGCGCCCCGAACTCGGTCGAGGTGATTTGACAGCCGCGGATGCTCTCCTATTTGTCAAGCAGCACTCTTGATTGTCTTCTGGTGTGGCTGACCTGAGTTGAGCAGGTAATAGACCTCGCGGGCGAGGTAGCGCTTGAGGCAGCGGATTACCTCAAGCTTGGAGTGGCCCTCCGCGGTGCGCCGGGCGACGTAGTCCTTGGTGCGCAGGTCACTACACGCCAGGGCGTCGGATTCCTAACCAGCCTGGAAGGTCAGCTCCGCCCCAGCGAGGTTGGGCATCCCTTTATCAACCTCCGTTTAACCGGAGGGTTCACCGACGCTGACCATCTTGACCACATCCATGTCGGGTTTGACTGAAAGAGACGACGAGTTGCGTTAACGGGTTGCAGTAGATGACCGATTGGAGGCACCCGACTGCCGCCTGCAGGCCTAGGAGATGCGCTCTAGGCGAAAAGCGAGTAGCGGTTGGAGCGCGCCGCTATTCCTTGTGACTCACTCATACTCTCTAGGGCGCACAACACCTGGATAGTCGCGGTCCTTCCACACTGGGGAGCCGCTGTGATAGTTGTTCGTGTTTCTAGGGTTCAGGATGGGCGGATCTGCATGAGATTTGTTGATCGAGTGCGTGTGGATCAGCCCCATCGTTGTCAAAGGCATCAATCCGGTCGTTGCCGTCTCCGTCCACAAGTCTTACCCGTATCATTAGTCCCCTGTCCGTCTGAGGATAATCGGATCCTGACGGGCCGCGAATCTTGTGTTGCCACCGGCCCACGGGCGGGCCCGAAACCCGTCGAGCTGACTAGCAGCAGTGGGG
>JACDBF010000348.1 GCA_013695055.1 Actinomycetota bacterium | reverse complement strand
ATTCCTGATCATTGTGTTCAGGGCCGACTTGAATCGGCTGATCCAGCTCTACCTGGTCGGCGTCTTCGTCTCCTTCACGCTGTCGCAGTTGGGAATGGTCATGCGCTGGAGGAGAACAAGAGAAGCGGGTTGGCGGCGCAGCTCTGCGATCAACGGATTCGGGGCGGTCCTGACGTTCACCGTCCTGGTCGTGGTGATCCAGAGCAAGTTTCTCGAAGGCGCCTACGTTGTGGTGGCCGCCATCCCCGTGATCGTCTACGCCATGCACTCGATCAGCCGCCACTACGAGGATCTCGCCGCACAGGTTGCGCATCCGGCACGCGTGCCCACGGACCGCCGCCCAGGCAACCAGCACATGATGATCATGGTCACCGCGGTAGATGCCGCTGCAGCGCGCGCGGCCGGCTACGTTCGCTCCATTCGACCGGCTGAAGTCACCGCCGTCGCCTTTGACGAACAATGCAAAGAAGCGTGGCAGCGCATGGCTCCGGAGATCCCTCTTGCCATCGCTTCCGGGCCCGGCTCCAGGAAGAGGCTCTTGAAGTCGCACTTGCGGGCGGCCCGCAGAGATCTGGGGGCGGACGATTTCCTGACGATCGTGATTCCGGAGACCATCGAATCCAGTGGGCTGACCGAGTTGCTTCGAAAGCCGTGGCTTCACTTCTTGAAAGGTTCTCTGCTAAAGGAACCAGGCGTTCAGGTGCTGGACATCCCCCTCATGAAAAATCGCAATGAGCCTGCCACGGATCAAGCGCATGAGCCGTCGCGCAACTATGCTCTCGTATTGGTGTCCGCAGTCAACAACGCGACGCTCCAGGCAATCGAATACGCGGAAACCCTGCGGCCTACGGATCTGACCGCGCTGTCCTTCGGTCTCGACCCGAACGCCTCGGAGAGGCTGGGCGACCAGTGGCTCGCCACTGCGGTTCCTCACCCACTTGAGATCGACGACTCACCATTCCGCGATCTCGGCAAATCCCTCGTCGACTACTTGGAGGGCTATCACGCCGACGGCACCAACAGGGTCGTGACCGTAATACTGCCCGAATTCGTGGTAAGCAAGCGAAGGCATCAGTTGCTCCACGGCCAGACGGCTCTGGCGCTCAAGAGACGCTTGCTCTTCGAGCCCGGAGTCGTAACCGTCAGCGTGCCCTATCACCTGGAAGACTCGTAGACCGAGACACCCACGCGCGATACGAAGGTTGGCGCTTCAGCGAGAGGCCCCGACCGGCTCGCCAACCCTTGCCGACTCCGCATCCATTGGCGTAACCCTGCGCTTGCTGAACGCTATGGCTGCTCCAAGGACGACGAGAGCGATGACTGCGATCGAAAGGCGCGCCACCGTATTGTCCTGCAGAGTTATCACCGCGGGGAGAATCAAGAGCGACACGAGGTTCATGACCTTGATGAGCGGGTTGAGCGCCGGCCCTGCCGTGTCCTTGAAGGGATCGCCAACGGTGTCGCCGATGACCGCGGCTTTGTGCGCGTCGGAGCCCTTGCCACCTTCGTTTCCATCCTCGATGAACTTCTTAGCATTGTCCCAAGCTCCACCCGAGTTGCTCAAGAAGTTGGCCATGAGCTGGCCTGTGAGAATTACTGCAGCAAGAAAGGCGCCCAGCGCGTAGTAGTTGATGCCGAAGCCCACGATTACCGGTGTCAGAACTGCGAGCAGAGCCGGCGTCGCTAGCTCCCTCAGAGACGCGGCCGTGCAGATGTCGATGACTGGGCCGTACTCGGGGCGTTCCGTTCCTTCCATGATTCCCGGCTTCTCACGGAACTGGCGTCGCACTTCCTGGACGACGATGGCTGCGGTGCGGCCTACCGCTCGAATGGCAAGCGAGCTGAACAAGAAGGCGACGGATCCGCCTATCAAGAGACCGATGAATGTCTTCGGGTCCGCGACATTGATCTGCGTCAGCGGGTCGCGAAACAGGGCCGAGCCGGTCGCTTCAATACCGAGCTCGGAACCGATAGTTTCGATGAAGGATGCGAACAGAGCTACCGCCGCGATCACCGCAGAGCCGATCGCAAACCCCTTGGTCACCGCCTTGGTGGTGTTCCCGACTGCATCGAGGCTCACCATGATCTTCTCCGCCTCGCCCCCGAACTCGCCCGACATCTCGGCGATTCCGGCCGCATTGTCGGCAACTGGTCCGAAGGTGTCCTCCGAGACCACAACACCGGTCGTGGCCAGCATGCCCATACCGGTCAGCGCAACGAGATACAGGGAGAACTGCAGGTTGCCGCCGCCGAGCGCGAGGGCCACGCCGAGCGCGCCGGCGATCGCGACGACCGCCCAGACTGACGACTCGAGCCCGGACGAGATGCCCGATAGCACGGTCGTCGCAGGCCCGGTACGCGCCGCTTCGGCGATATCGCGCACCGGCGCCGTCTCGACTGAGGTGAAGTACTCGGTGAGCCGACTCACGATCTGCGCCAGCACGAGGCCTGAGACAACGGCAGCAAAGACCTTGAGTCCTTCGTTGCCGTTGTCGTTGCCCACATAGAACTGCGCCACCAAAAAGGTGCCGATGACCGTCAGGACGCCGGCGGTAAGAAAGCCCCGGTTAATGGGGGCCATGGCGCTCTTGTCCCGGTCGGTCGCCCGCACCATGTACACGCCGACGATCGACGCGAGAACCCCAATGGCGCGCGCGATCACGGGGAACACCAGGCCGAGGGCCGGGTTCGCTCCGATCGAGTTGAACGCAGCCACGCCGAGGATGATCGACGCGACAAGAGTCACCTCATAGCTTTCGAAGAGGTCTGCGGCCATCCCGGCACAGTCCCCGACGTTGTCCCCCACGTTGTCCGCGATAGTCGCCGGGTTGCGCGGGTCGTCTTCGGGAATGCCGGCTTCCACCTTTCCAACGAGGTCGGCGCCGACATCTGCCGCCTTGGTGAAGATTCCTCCGCCCACTCGGAGAAAGAGGGCGAGCAGCGAGCCGCCGAAGCCGAAGCCGATCAGGATGGCCGAAGACGTGTTCTGGAAGATCAAGATGATGATCGTGGCCCCCAGCAGGCCCAGGCCAACGGTGAACATGCCGGCCACTCCTCCGGTTCTAAAGGCGACTTTGAGCGCTGCGGGGAGCGAGCCGGAGCGAGCCGCTGCAGCGGTGCGAACGTTGCCGCGAACCGCGAGGCTCATGCCGATGAAGCCGGTGAGACCCGACATCACACACCCTGCGACGAACGCCAGCGTTCTCGACACGCCGGACGTGAGGAAAGAGAGGGCCTCGGTCCCATCAGGCCTCAGGACCACCGTGGAGGTGGCGAAGACGATCGCCGCCAAAGGCACGATGATCACCGCGATCGTCTTGAACTGCCTCGTCAAGTAAGCGAGGGCACCCTCTTGAATGGCGCTCGCAATCTCTCTCATCTTTTCCGTTCCCTGGTCGGCAGCAAGGACGCCGCGCACCAAGACGAAACCGACCCCGATGGCGAGAAGCGCCGTCGCTACTGAGAAGAAGAGCCAAAACATCTCGGCCCCCCCCAAAGTGAAATCCTGATAACCACCTTCAGCTGCCAATACCTGAGACATCTACTCGCTGCTCCCTTCTCCATGCCTGGGTTCGGCTCGAGAGGAGAATCGACCCGCGCGCATCACGCCGGCTGACCCTCACGACTTGCCGCTTCGTCCGCTTCCTTTGTGACTCTCACGAAAATCTGACTGGCGACCTTCTCGCCGATGGTTCGTTTCTTTCCTCCGACGCTCAACACCAG
>JACDBF010000346.1 GCA_013695055.1 Actinomycetota bacterium | reverse complement strand
CTCGACAACCCCTCTGGGGACGGGCGCGGGGGCCGGAGCATGCCGGCCCGCCGAGCTTCATATGCATGAGCAGCAAGCCCCCCGCCGGCGGCGCAAGGGCTTTATCTGCCGCCACCGAATCAGAATGCGTCGCCGGCGTCCTGGAAGGCCTGGGTGATGCTGCCTCCCAGCGCCTGGACGGCCACGATGATCACTACGGCGATGAGGGCGATCATGATCCCGTACTCGACCGCCGTCGCCCCTCGCTCACCGTGCCGGATCTGGTACGTGCGACTGGCCCCCGCGCACCACAGCTTCAATAGCGTTTCCTTCATGTGCTCACCTCCCTCATTGGTTCCGGGGCGCGGTCTTGTGACGGCGCCGCTCTTGGTCGAAATGGTTCTCACAGGCCCCGGTTCCCGCTGCGAATCGCCCCCCTGGTGCTGGTGCCGAGATCGCGCAAGATCGCAACGATGATGGCGGCGATGAGGGCGACGATGATCCCGTACTCGATGGCGCCGGCCCCACGCTCGGACGCGCGCAGGTCGTAAAGCCGATTCGCAAGCGCGCAATAGGCCCGGAGAAGCGCCTCGCTCAAAGATGCCCCCTTCGTTGTAGCCGCCGGCCCGGGACCCTAACAGGATCATTCCGGCGACCACCTGCACGATGTGTCAGCCTCCCAGCCGATCGAGCGGCGGCATCAGCCGCGCCCGTAGGAGTCCAACCTAGGCGACCGTAGGCCGTCCTGGAATAGTCATTTCTGCGTAGTCATAGCCGGCTCCGGAGCTTGCCTGCGTAAGCAGCGCCCGCACTGGGTAGGCAACAGCTGGACTACGCACGCTCCAGCTCACCAAGGAATCCGGCCACCGCCGCAGTGAAGGCTTCGGGAGCTTCCAGGTTCGAGAGATGGCCCGCCTCGGGAATCACGACCATTTGCGAACCTGCGATGTGCTCGTGCATATAGCGGGTTAGCTCGATGGGCGTGAGGCCGTCTTGGTCGCCGACCACAAGGAGCGTCGGCACCGTGATGCCGGGGAGATCCCCGGTCGAGTCCGGGCGGTTCTTCATGGCCTCGAGGGCCCCGATGTAGCCCTCGGCCGGGTGAGCCATCAGGCCTCGCACGCTCTCTTTGATCGCGGGCCTCTGGTCTTTGGTCGTGGCTCCCAGCAAGCCGTCGAGCAGCTGTGGAATGAGGTCTTCAGTGCCACCGGTCCGTATCTGCTTCTGCTGCGCGGAGCGTTTAGCGATCGCCTCCGGACCGTCCGCTTCGGCGCGCGAATCGGCGAGAATCAAGGCGTCCACAGCCGCCGGATGGCGTCGCCAGAAGGCCAGAGCGACGTAGCCGCCCATCGACAGGCCCCCGAGCGCGACCGAGTCGATCCCAAGGTCGACTAGGAGCTCCGCGAGCGCGTCCGCGTAGTAGTCCATCGTCACGACAAGTGGGTCGGGTGCGGGCTCGGAGCCGGCGAACCCCGGCAGGTCGGGCGCCAGGATGCGCCGGCGACCGCCCAAGGTCTCGAGCTGTGGTCGCCACATCTCAGAGCTCAGCGGAAAACCGTGGACGAGCAGGAGGGCGGGTCCATCCACGCCCGTGTCCTGGTACGAGAGCCTCGCCTTCGCCATACGGGCGGGAACATACCCTTGTTTCAGGTCGATCTTGCAAAGCGCGCCTCGCAGGGCGGCCGGCCCGGGTCAACCTGCTAAGGAAAAAGGGCCCCGGTGACCGGGGCCCCTTCGTCCTAGTGAGTGATCTCGTTAGAGCAGCTCGTCTTCGTCCTCGTCTTCATCTTCGTCCTCGGTATCTTCGTCACAATCGTCGGCATCGGTTTCGAGGTCGTCCTCGTCCTCGTCGTCCATGCCGTCGAGGTCCGAGTCCTCATCGCCATCCTCGACCCCATCGTCGTCGGAGTCGGAATCTGAGACCTCGGAGCCGAAGTCCCCTTCGTCCTCGTCGTCGAGGCCGTCGGAGTCGGAGTCGTCATCGTCACCCATGCACGACTCGGTGGCATCGTCCTCGTCTTCATTGTCGACGCCGTCTTCGTCGGAGTCCTCGTCGCCGTCCTCGAGGCCGTCATCGTCGGAGTCGTCATCGGTCGGGTCGGTCTCGCTCTCGCCGTCCTTGACCTCGTCACCGTCATCCATACCGTCGTCGTCGGTGTCTTCGTCCTTCGGCTCGGTCGAGTGGTTGTACTCGCCGATGTTCTTGAGCCCGTCGTGGTCGGGGTTCTTGCCGGCGTTGGGCCGATCCTCGTTGAGGTCGTGGTTGACCTCCCAGCGGTTGGGCATGCCGTCGCCATCTGTGTCTCTGATGCCGGCGAATGCCGGCATCAGGGTGAGGCTGAGGCAGTAGTAGAGGGCGATCAGTGCCCCGAAGGTGATGCGAACGGGCTTTTTGCCCGCGAGGTCCGTGAACCGCATGGCGGTCTCCTTTCGGTAGCTGGGCTACCTCGGTCCATCCGAGGCCCCTGGCTTTGCGCCCCCACCTCACAGTGGGTTTGCCGTTTGTCGAGGATCTCCGTCTATCCTCTCGAGGCCTTACCGAAGCATCGTCCGCCGCGTTACGGTCTCAGAGAGATTGTCGGCTGTCTCGCTGAAAAAGTTTAGCGGCTCACGCCTGTGGTTCGGTCGGCGTGGAGCCGCCTACCTCCGCTCGCACCTCGAGCTCCACGCGCGCTACCACCCGCTCGTCTATCGAGAAGATTGCGCGATAGCCGTCTGCGGCGTCATCGAGGACGAGGTCGGCGACCTCATCTTGGAGGCGCTCGACGTGCTCGGTCGTTGCGATGTGCAGCTCGCGCGGCACGCTCTCGTAAACGATCGCGCCGCCCCGCGCCTCGATGCGCCACTGCTCGGTGAAGGTTCCGTGACCGTCGCCCCATCCTCTCAGGACGAGAAAGGCCCCCGCCCTCCCCGCCTCTTCGTTGACCACGATCTTGTTCGAGAGGCCAGGATGGACGCGGCCGCCCTGGGAGTAAAAGAGATACTGGTCGATGACCTTTGCGTATCGCAGTCGAACTCCCATGTCCCTCCCCTGTGCGGGGCGCGCTAGGTTTGGCTTCAGAATTTCGCTACCAGTTGATCCTAAAAGGAAGCGACTCCCACGGCCACCATCACGGTTCATCTCGTGCGCCACGGCAACGTGGAGAACCCCAAAGGGGTCATCTACGGGCGCCTGCCCGGGTATCACCTCTCGGAGAAGGGGAAGGAGCAAGCCGCGGCGGCTGCGGATCGCCTTGGGGCCGCAGACATAGGCGCGGTCTGGGCGAGCCCGTTGGAGCGAGCGCAGGAGACGGCTCAGGCGATCGCCGATCCGCACGGCCTTGACATCGTCACCGATGATCGCTTGATCGAGAGCCATACGACTCTCGAAGGCGTAACCCGTTCGGTGGTGGGCGTGTTTCGCAACCCAAGCCGCTGGTGGCATTTCCGCAACCCGATGCGGCCCTCGTGGGGAGAATCGTTCACCGAGATCAAGGACAGAATGATGAGCGCGATCCAAGATGCCGTTCGCGAGGCCGGCGGTAAAGAGATCGTGGTTGTCTCGCACCAGACCCCCGTGCTGGTGGCCCGCTATGGTCTCGGTCGGCGAAGGATGCCGCCGTGGCTCGGCCTCGTGCCTTGCGAGACGGGCTCGGTCACGACCATGGTGCTGGACGGCGACAAGGTGGTCTCGGCTGCTTACTTCAAACCGCCGGTGAGAGTGCCCGAAGGCTAGTTCGCCGAACCGGCCTCCCGGCTCTGTTCTTCTTCCGGCGGAGGCTCCACGGCCGGCAACAGAGGAGAGGAGCACACGGGGCAAACGAATGTGTCTCCTTCTTCGATGAAGACCGTTCGTTGACAGGTGGCGCATAGAGAAGAGAGAGCCATTGGGAAACGGTAGCTTGCTTCGTCGTTCTACTTGAAACAACGTGAGCCGCGACGGAAGGGGAACGGTGTCCAACAAAGCGCGCAAGCCCGCCTCCGGAGGGGCCCGGAAGCATGATGTCATCGTGGTCGGGGCCGGCCATAACGGCCTGACCTGCGCGGCCTACTTGGCCGCGGCCGGACTCCGTGTCTTGGTCGTGGAACGCAGCCAGAACGTGGGCGGCGCCTGCGTAACCGAGGAGCTCTTTCCCGGCTTTCGGATGTCGACGGCGGCTTACTCGCTGTCTCTGCTGCTGCCCGAGATCATCAGGGATCTGAAGCTCGATCTCGACCTGCGTCCCCGGGACCCCGTGGCTTTCGCTCCATACGAGAACGGTGGAGGACTCTTCTTGTGGCGCGACCCCAAGAAACGTTCGGAGGCGATCTCCGAGTTGTCCTCCAACGACGCAGGCGCCTACTCCGAGCTGCATGACCTTTTTGCCGAGGCCGGCCGCAGGCTCCGGCCCCTGCTTTCCTATCCCGCGACTCGAAAGCAGGCGCGCCGCGCATTTCGAGACTCAGGAATCGAAGGACTCTTCAAGAAGACCATCGACGGCTCCATCGCCGACCTCTGCGAGGAGTACTTCGAGTCGGACTTCTTGAAGGGCTACGTGGCGTCCCAAGGCATAACCGGCACGACGGGGTGACCGCGCACCCCCGGAACCGCGTATGTGTTCTTGCACCATGATCTCGGCGAAGCGACCGGCAGGCCCGGAGTGGGGGGGGTCGTCAGAGGAGGAATGGGCGTGATCACCTCGCAGATGGCCGACGCGGTCCGGGCGGCCGGCGGGGAGATACGCCTCGGGGCAGAGGTCGCAAGCGTGCGCCTCGATGACCGCAGGCGAGCGTCGGG
>JACDBF010000319.1 GCA_013695055.1 Actinomycetota bacterium | reverse complement strand
GGAGACGGTCCTGGCGCACATCGACCCAGCAGCGAACGCCACGGCGGACTTTGAAATGAGTGTCGTGCGGATCACCGCCCACGAGTACGAGACTGCCCTCGCCGTAGGGGCGGGACGCTTGCCCTCGGGGCCTAGAGGTACCCCTAAGGGTGAACCCTCTATATAAGGTTGTCGTGGTCGGGCTCGACGGCCAGAGCCCAGTCGTTCCAACGCCTCACCCAATCAACCTGCTGCCGGACGCTTAGCCGGTGGCCGCGGGTGGCGTCTCTTCGGAGCCAGGGAAAGCATCATTAGCAACCGGATGGAGTCGTCTGGCTGAGCCGGGAGTTCTCCTGGTGCCAGTTCTAGCTGCCTGTTTCTGTTGCTGCCGGTTTTAGGTGCCAGTCTATAGAGACTGGCACCACCGGCACCTGGATTGGTGCTCATTTCAAGCTCCCTTGTATGGTCGATTCCGTCCTCCAATAAAGGCTCGGTTCGCGGCCAGAGCCTGTTATGCCGTCGGCTAGTTTCTGATCGCTGAGCACATCTAGGGCGGCCTGAATCGTGGTGCGCTTGAGAGGCTTTCCCTTGCCATCGCTCGCCGCCTTGTCCCCTATCTGCGAGTAGCTCAGGCCGGAGCCCTCAGGCCCCAGAACATTAAGGACGCGACGCTCCGTGTAGGCAAGGTCATCGTCGTCGTTGCTTCGATCGGTTGAGGCCAAATGAGTGAGCACGAGCGTTTCTGCCGATACTCTACTTATGAAGCCAGTGACGCCACACCGGACGGCGACAACGGTCAGACTCGATGCCGCGCTTCACGCGCTCATCAAAACCGCAGCGGGATCGCGCGCCATTTCAGTCAACACGTACGTTGCTAAAGCCCTGGCACGTCAGTTGACAAGCGACAATGTCAAGGGCCTCGACGCGGTGATGAGCAAGAGGTATGACGCCGAGGTCGCCCGCTTGGCCGCCATCGCGAATGATGAGACAGACAAGGTCTACCGCCAATGACCCCCCTAGATGATGGCTTTGATGCACAAGCGTTCGCAGGTTTGTTGATGAAAGATGTTGATTCGCTTGCCGAGTGGGCCGAAGCCGCCACGACCGCGCTCGTAAACGGAATCGCTCAGGGGTGCGAGAACGCGCTCGAATCCGACGACGAACGACGCACGTGGTTGCTTGGCTATTTGGACGGCGTCGTCGATGGCCGGAACGCGCGATTTGACGGGCGCATAAAAGAAGCGGTCGAGCAAGCCATGCCCCCGAGCCTTGGCACCGTCGAGCTCGAGGGCGAGTAGTGGCCCTTCATTGTCTTTCTTGCACCCATGAGCAGCGCGAGCTAATCGACCGGGCTCTAGTTGACGGCTCATCCGTCAGGGACGTTGGGGGACGGGTCGGTATCTCCAAGTCGGCGATTGATCGACACAAAGCGCACGTCTCCGAAAAGCTCGTGAGAGCCCGTGAGAGCCGCGAGGACGCGCGCGCAGATAGTTTGTGGGCACAGGTAGAGGATCTTGTTTCAACGGCCTCTCGGTTGCTTACAAAGGCCGAGAAAGCTGGCAATGACCGAGTCGCCGTTTCGGCCCTGCGCGAAACTCGAGAAACTTTGCGATTCCTGGCTTCGCTCACGCGGCCGGGAGAGGCCAGCGATGAGCTCATAGCGATAATGCGCGTTTTCGCGTCGGAGCTTCGATCCCGGCCAGGGGTTGCCCAAGCAGTCGCGTCTCGATTGCGCGCTCTCGATGGCAACCAAGAAGCCCAAGCCTGCGCGGACGCGATAGACGGGTGGGAGTTTGCCTCGTGAGCCCCCCGCACTTGCACCCTTGGCGACGTATCGGGGCGGCCGTCGCGAGCTTGCCCGCCCATTCGCGCGTTTCCCTCTTGAGAGCCTTCGCGAGCGCGGGTACTTCCGCGTTTTTTGGTCGCGAGTCGGGGCCAGACTTCTTCGACGCTTTGGTCGAGGTCGGACACGAGCCAGAAATGATCCCGACCGTGTACGCGCGCCCGATCCACAAAGCCGATGGTCGGGTAATCCAGCCACCAGGCTTTGAGGATTTGCCGGAGCGCGAGCCCGATCCTGTTGCCGAGCGCGCGCGTAAGGCCGTCGCCCGCGAAACCGAGTGGCGTCGCATCGCGGCCATCCCCGATTACCACGAGCGCCTAGCGGCCGAAAAACGCCTACGCAGGCGCGGGGTTCCTCCACCGATGCCGGGGAGTCTGACCCCCTAGCTAGATTCGGCCGGGTACGCGCTACGAGCCTTCTCACTCTCGAATCGCGTTCCGCCCCCTGGCCGATACGAGAGCCCCCGCGGTTTAAAGACCTCCGGCCGCTGGGGGCTCTCTTCCTTTTGCGCGCGTAACGCGACTCGAGGTCGGACACGAGCCCTCCCCGCTTTTAGACCAGTGATTGTGGGGAGTCGTACAGGTCGTACCGAAAGAGGTGAACAATCGGTGAACACGAGGACGCGAATCAACGGGGGGTCAACGCGAAACATTGAAGGCCCACAACCCTTGCCCCCCAAGGGAATCCACCCACTTACGCGAAGCATTGCGAAGTGACGAAAAGGCCGCCGAGCAGACTTCTAATCCGAGGGTCGGGGGTTCGAATCCCTCCGGGCGCGCTAGATAAGTGTCCTGGTCACGAAAATCCCTGGTCAGCGCGCTATCTCGCCAGAGGAACACCTGTTCGACCGCCGAAAGCAAAAGCGCTGGATGCAGCAGAAAATGCAACAGCGTGTGCGCGAAAGAACCGAGCGGAAGCAGCCATGGAACGGTTCAAACCCTGACTCACGGCGACCCGGGATGCCCCGCCACAGCTTGAGGAGATTCAGATAGCGGCGAGAGTGATTCAGATACCGGCAACGGTGTCCAAAAGACGGTCGCTGATTGCCTGGTCGATCTCAGCGTCTTCCGCGCACTCTGCGGAGAGAGCAGCGACACAATCCTTCAGCGCTTCCTTCAGCGCGTCCGGCTCGAACGCCAGCACCAACGATGAGGTGAATCGGTGACGAACATCAGATGGGAGCCGATCGACTCCCCTCCCGTAACTAGCTGGGAGATCGCGCCGACGACAGGCGAAGCTGAGGGCATATTGGCGCATGCTAGAGACGCAGTGCTCCGCCTGCCACCAGAGCCCACGTTCAATGCATACGCGCGCATGTCGCGCATACAAGACCGCCCAGCCAAGCAGCCCAGCGGCAGCTGGGGGCTCAGGCAGTTGCACCTCGTCCGCCTGTCCAAAAATGAGGCGGAATCTGGGGCTCGTCGGTGTGAATGCAGAGGCGGAAGTGAAAGAAAGGTCTAGCTGCAAGCAATCGGGAAACATGAATACCCGGTAGATGCTTGGTCCCACGGTGAGGTCAAACAATTCGATAGCGCCGAACTCCTCCACCAACGTCGAGGCCCAGTCATCGAGAACCTTGGCGACACCAACTGCATCACCGACCGCGAAGGTCAGATCGATGTCGGACCACCGGTCGCCTTCACCAAAAGCAAGTGATCCAACCTCGGCGGCCGCCACCACTCGCCGGTCTTCTCGCGCCATCTCCAGGACGCGCTCACGTAATTCGTCTCTCACTGCAATGGTGAACATGTACCGCCGCCTCTCGTGCAAGTGCGCGCAGTCGTTGAATCGTCCGGGACTGACACGCGAGGCATGCTGCGCTTTCGCTCCATCGTTCCTTCGCCAGCGTACGCGAATCGGAGCCCGGCCGAAGCCGGGCTCCGAACCTCGCCGGTGAGGACAGGTTACCCGGCTGCTGATCGGGGACCTACGTGGGTCACCTGGATCTCGACGCTCTGACGCTTGTTGCCGTCTGAGTCCTGCCAGCCGCGCTGGACGAGCGTGCCGGCCACGAACACCCCGCGTGGCCCTCTTCACAGTTTGGCCCCTGGTGTAGCTGGCGTTCCACCAAGGGGTCGGTCCGGCATGCGGTCTCGCATTTACCGCCTAAGCATCCGCACTATCGCCAATACGAGGAACACAACGACGAGGACGATGATCGCCACGAGCAGGATCTCAGGACCGCCCATCAGCTCACCATCCCGTAGTCACTAGTCATACCCAAATTCCGCGACTGATGTCCTGCCATCCCTTCCTCCCACTTCGGTCTGCCCGGCAAGGCCGACTATAAGCTGCATTGAGAAGGGTGACCCGCAGGCGGATCATTGATCGACCATCGACTCGATCCTCCGGTCAGGGACAAGCCACATAAGTGCCACAAAGGCATACAGGCCGATGGCAATCCACGGGTAGAAGAAGGTTGACAAGATGCCTGCTACATACAGAACCGGCGAGATCTTGCCCTTCAGGTCCTTACCGAGCGCGACGGCAAGCTTCGAGTGCGGACCTTGCTCGGCAATGATCGCCGTCTTAAGGATGTAGTACGCGATTGCGGCCAAGAGTGATACCACCCCATAGGAGGCGGTCGGAAGCGCCGCAAACCCATTCTCTCCCATCCAACCAGTGATGAAAGGGAAGAGCGATAACCCAGAACAACAGGTGCAGATTCGCCCAAAGGATCTTGCCGTTGATCCGTTCGACGGTAATGAGCATGTGGTGATAGTTGTTCCAGTAGATGCCGAGATTGATGAAGCTCAGCACGTACGCCAGAAACACCGGCACCAAGGGACGCAGGGCAGCCTGGTCCGTTCCGTGGGGGACTCTCAGCTCCAGGACCATAATCGTGATCACGATGGCGATCACAGCATCGCTGAATGCCTCGAGTCGGGATGTAGTCAAACGAGTACCTTGCTCCTTTCATTATCAATGTGGGAAGGGTCGCCAGACAACAGTAGAAGGACTGAAAGCCCTGCAAGGATGGTACCTCGCACCAACGTTGGCCTCACTCGCTAGCCGACGGAGGGACGTTCTTGCCGGGCTTAGAGTGGGCTCATGAGCAAGCTTAGCCTCGGGGCCTTCGGAACTTCGCGCAAAGAGAACGAGTTCCGTCTGCCTATCCATCCTCATCACTTTGAGAGCATCGCTCCAGAGCTTCGACAGTCGATCTTCCTGGAGGACGGCTTCGGGGGCCGATTCGGGGCCGAGCCGGAAGAGTTGGGTGACCTGTTCGCAGGTGTGCGAACTCAGCAGCAGCTCTTCGAGGAGTGCGACATCATCCTGCTCCCCAAGCCGTTGGCCGAGGACCTTACCCAGATGCACGAGGGACAGATTCTGTGGGGCTGGCCGCACTGCGTCCAGGACGAACAGCTGACGCAAATCGCGATCAATCGGAAGCTGACCCTGATCGCATGGGAAGCGATGAATCTCTGGCGCCCCGATGGCACCTTCAAGCTGCATGTCTTCCACAAGAACAACGAAGTGGCCGGCTACTGCTCCGTGTTGCATGCGTTGCAGTTGACGGGACTCACCGGACAGTATGGGAAGCGACTGCGGGCAGCCGTGATCAGCTTCGGCGCCACCGCACGAGGAGCAGTTACCGGTCTTGCCGCCCTCGGCATCTTCGATGTCACCGTCCTGTCGCAGCGGGAGCCGGCTCAAGTGGTATCACCCGTGCATTCGGCGACCATCCTTCAATTCGAAGCCGAAGACGACGACCCCACCAAGTTAAACGTCATCTCGGAGGAGGGATCGAGCCCGATGGTGGAGGTGCTTGCCGAGCACGACATCGTCGTGAATTGCGTTCTGCAGGACCCGGACGGGCCATACATGTTCGTGTCCAACGACGAGCTGAATCTCTTCGCTCCCGGTAGTTTGATCATCGACGTTTCATGTGACGAGGGAATGGGTTTCGAGTGGGCGCGACCGACAACCTTCACCGACCCGACCTTCACGGTGGGTGGCGACGTCCACTACTACGGGGTGGATCACAGTCCGTCTTATCTGTGGAACTCGGCGACGTGGGAGGTCTCAGAAGCGCTGCTCTCCTATCTGCCGACAGTCATGGCCGGAGCGCAAGCGTGGGACGGGGATGAGACGATCAAGAGAGCGATCGAGATCCGCGACGGCATCATCCAGAATCCGAAGATCCTATCCTTCCAGAATCGCTCATCGGAATATCCATACGAGAAGATCGCGCGCCGTTGCTACGATTAGCCAACCGATGAGATGCCCGCTATCTGCTCGAATATGGCCCCCTCGGTGAGGAGGAGACAATATTGCTCACGTCCCTTCGGGCTCGACCTCGGCGGCACGACGCATCAGTAGGTCTTGTCTAGGGCGATCGCTTCGAATTGGCGCGCCACGTCGGCGGCGGAAGGCGGATGAAGAATGGTGTCGATGAACACCTCCTGTACGTGAGGGCAAGTCGTGCGTTCCATCGCATCAACAGCAGCGTCCACGTTGTAGTCGGTCCTGCGTAAGTCCACCCGTGGACCGAGAAGTGCCCAATACGCACCCGGCCTGCCCTCGTAGGGCATTCCGACACTGCCGGCATTCACCACGTAGTGGTTCCCGAGATTTCGTTGGAACTGCATGTGCGTGTGCCCACAGACGATGGTGTGCTGCCGGACGCGCAGCGCGTCGCGCAGACGCTCAGGTGGGCTTAGCAGCGTAATGACCTCTTCATCGCTTCGAGGCGACCCGTGACAAAAGAGAACTTCTCCCAAGTCGTCGACCTCCGCCGCGAACGTTGTCTCCAGGCCCGACAGCCACTCGGAGTCTTCTTCCGTTAGTTGGTCTGCCGCCCAGATGTTGATCGCCGCGGTGATGTCGTCCTCGAGTCCGTCCGCTGTTGTGTCGAGCCGGGTGGCTACTTCTCGATCTGCGTTCCCGCGGATGAATCTCGCACGGTCGAGGCCGAGGAGAATGTCGAGTGTTTCGCGGGGGAACGGTCCCCACACGATGTCTCCGCCGACAAGGATGAGGTCCACGCTCTCTTGTTCGATTTCACGAAGGACTGCGTCAAGCGCCGGGAGGTTGCCGTGGACGTCGTAGACCGCAGCGACTCGCATGGCTGCGAGTGTATTCGGCTCCTCCCGGCGGCAGCATTGCAGTCACGACTACTGCACCACCATCGCGGTGACCATCCCGAACATCCCGTCGGGGCCCTCCGCGTGGGTCAAGACGTGGCAATGGAACGCCCAGATTCCGAGCGCGTCCGCTCTGACGAGAACGTCGTAGCGCTCTCCCGGAGCTACGAGCACGGTGTCTGCCGTGTAGGGGTGTTCAAGGAGGTGACCGTCCTTGGCAATTACCCGCTGCGGGAGCCCGTGGAGATGCATAGGGTGGATCTGCAGCCCCTCGTTCATGAAACGGATCCGCACCAATTGACCTTTCTCGGCCACGATTGGCTCCGTGGCGGGGAAACCCTTGCCGTTGAGGGTGAATCCGAGCGGGCCGTCATTGAGAACCATCGTGTAGTCGACGTCGACCCGAGGATCGTTCGGGTCGCTGATGATCACAGCGCCCAATAGACCGCCGGGTACCTGTGCCACTGCGTGGAAGTGCGAGTGATACATGTTCGAACCCGAGTTCCTGACCGTGAATCGATAGGTGAAGGAATGACCCGGCATGACCGCGTCCTGAGTGATCGCGGGGACCCCGTCCATCTTGTTCGGCAAGGTCATCCCGTGCAGGTGGAGAGTCGTCGGCTCCTCCAGCTTGTTGTGCAGCACAATCTCGACCCTGTCCCCGAGGTCGGCCCGGATCTCCGGTCCGGGGATCATCCCGTTGTAGGCCATGGCTTGCTTCACGACACCAGGCTCGGTCTCCCACTCGACCTCATCTGCCGTCAGGACGAATCGCTTGGTGCCATCCGAGAGGATCTTGGGAGCCAGGGGGACGCCCCCTCTCCCCTTGGTCTTGGCCGGAAACATCGCGGTCCGTTCCGCATCGTGAGCGACCATCTCCTTAGCGCTCATCCCCTGCATGCCGCCGCTGGTGCTACCCACGTCACTCGACACAGTGCTCGAGTCGCCTCCCACCATCAGCTGGGCTCTCATGCCTCCGTCGGCGTGGCCGGGCACCGCACAGATGACTTGGTAGCTCCCCGGCTCGAGATCGACGGTGAGCTCTGCTGTTCCGTCCGGATCGATCATCTGGGTCGAGTCCACGCCCTCGATCACAAAGTTGTGCTGGGTCCCACCTGAATTGTGGACTTTGAAAGTCACCGTCCCATCCGGCGCGTGGATCATCGCCGGTTTGATGAAGAGGTCACCGAGCTCAACGTCGACGGCATCGCCCTCGCTGGAGGCGGCGCTCGAGACAGTGCCCGCTCGGGCGTTGAAGGCAGCCATTGACACCAGCCCCACCCCGAACGCGATCACTACAAAGAAACCGGCGACCGGCCATACCAACTTCAATCTTGTCCGGTCCGAAAGACGTTGATCTTCCACTTCGCATCCTCCTGATGTCTTCCTCGCTTCTCTTGTCTTGTCTGATTCATTCCAAGCGCCACGGGCGATCGGCGGCTAGGGCCTAAGGGCACCCGATCGGTGGTCCAAAGGTCACATCTGCTTCCCGAGCCGACATGACCACCGCACGCGGAAGAGGCGCCCCGAAGGACGCCCCGAACCGGATCCCAGGCCGGCTACTGCAATGCCGGGTGGCTCAACATTCTTGCCTTGCGAGCGTGGAAGAACCCGAGACCGACGAGCACAGTCAAGAGGAGCCCGGCGATGACTGCTCCGATGCCGGCCCACATCGTTATCTGACCGACTGTCCACCAGCCGAATGCGTTCAACAGGATCGCCCGAAGGGTCTCGCCCTTGAACAGCGTGTCGGCCTTGCCCTGGAGCTCAGCCGCAACCTTGGGGTTGAGGCCTTCTGCCCGAGCCGCATTACTCGTCTCTGAGTAAGTCGCTCCCTCGTTGATGGCCGTGAGGTGACCCCCGATGTAGCGCGAGTACGCTTCAGCCTCGGTGCCGGTGTCCACCTTTTGGCCGGCGAAAGCTCCGACCTCAGCCGTCTCTTCGGCGGTCATCGCCGCAGCCGGCGGAAAGCTGATGTTCTGCGGCTGGAGACGGTCCCGAACGTTGTCCAGAGCAAAGGTTCCGCCGTAGATCGCGGCCGCGCCCAGTGCGACAAGTGTCACCGCTACGACCGCTCCAGACCAACTGATCATCAAGTCGACAAACCTTCTGTCGGGCCTGGCCACTTTCGCCGCATCCTTCGCGGGGTAAGTCGCAAGCGCCTTCTTTGTCGCTTCAACAGTCTGTGCCACGGTGTCCTCCTTGTGGTTTAAGCCGATTCCTTGAATTCAGGATGCCGGAACGGCCACGACGAACCTAGTGCCGGACGGCCCCTCTTGCGGGTGCCACGCGGGAGACTGGGAAGGGGCTAGGAGTGGGTCACGGTGCAGGCGCGCTCATAGGGGGGAGTAAGGGTGGCCCATCCTTGCCGTTTTCTCTCTCGCATTGAGGGCCCGTTGGCTCCGAGTCTCTCCCAGTGACGGTGGACGATCGTGACGGTGGTGCTTTCACGACCTCCAGTGAAGGTGATGTCGACCTCGGTGGCGTCGCTGCTGTCGC
>JACDBF010000293.1 GCA_013695055.1 Actinomycetota bacterium | reverse complement strand
GCGCTCGACCTCTTCGCCACCGAGGGCGTCGGCACCACTTGCCTTCGGACCACTTCAAAGAGGAACACGGGGCTCGGATTCATCATGCTGGATTCGGCGGGAGAGAACCGCATCTTGCTCGACCCGGGGGCCAACGACCTCTTCTCGGCAGCCGATGTCGCCGCGTCCGAGCAGGTCATCCGTGAGTCGGATGTCGTGATCGCGCAGCTCGAGATTCCGGTCGAGGCCGCACAGGCCGCTCTGGCGTCGGGTCGCCGCGCCGGAGCCCTCACGATCCTCAATCCGGCTCCCGCCCGGGCCTTGCCCGCAGCGATCTTCCCGCTGATAGATCTCTTGATCCCCAATCAGACCGAGGCGCGCATCCTCAGCGGACTCGATCCCAATGACCCGGCAGACGATGTCGATGTGTGTGCTCGCTTGCTCGCGCTCGGGGTCGCCACGATCGTGCTCACTCGGGGGCCGGGCGGGGTGCTGGTGGTGTCGCGCGATGGGCGCTGCACGGTGCCTGCCTTTCCCGTTCATGCGATCGATACGACCGGCGCCGGGGACGCCTTCAGCGGAACTCTGGCCGCCGTGCTCGCTCGTGGGGGCGACCGGGAAGAAGGAGTGACGATGGCCGCCGCCGCCGGAGCGCTGGCTTGCACCGCGCTCGGCGTCGTCCCTTCGCTCCCTCACAGGGCGGAAGTCGAGGCACTTGTCGCCGGAGCCGCCAATGAATGAGCGAGCGCTTCCCGTAGAGCCCGAACGCGCACATCTCTTGCGCCTCGACACGGCGGTGACCCTCAAGCGTTTCGCGCATGTCGAGAGAGCGCTCGCGACCATTGCAGCCGCATGGGTGCCGGGCGTTCGCCGCCTGGAATCGAAAGCCGCGCTCGCGCGCTCCTGCTGGCACAGCGCGACGACCGCTCGGTCGCTGCGCGAACGGGTCTTCGAGCTCCGCTATCCTGACCGGTCCCTCGACGTCGGCGACGCTCGTTCACAGCTCCGCGTGATCGAATCAGCGATCGATGCGCCCGGAGGTGCGGCAGCCATGCACGCGCTGGCCTCGGTGTTGCTCCCCGCGCTTCGGAGGGCGTTCCAGTCTTACATCGAGGCATCCGACGATGTCGCCGACGGCCCGACCCTCAGCTTCATGGGCCCCGCGGTCGCGGCCAAGCTCGCCGACGAAAGCGCTCTCACCAAGGCGACTGAAGCCGAGATGACCTCTACCGAGGAAGAGCTCGCCGGCGAGTGGGCCGGCGCGCTTCGACGAGAGCTCGAAGCGGTAGGCGACGTGGGCCTCGATGCTCCCGCAGATACCGGGCCCGAGCTCGCGATTCCCGGGGGCCGGACCTACGAGATGCCGCAGGTGCCCGCGCGCGACGAGCGTTACTTCGTCTCGAGCTTCTACTGGCCGGACAACTTCGATCCAAGCTGGCCCTATGGCGAGGGTTTGCAGCTTCAGCTTCGCAGCGCGGTTAGCCATCTGAACGAGGTCTGGGCGGTCGACACTGCGGCCGTCATCTTGCAGCAGCTCGAACCCCGGCTCGGATGGGACTTCCTCTTCGACGCCGCCCGCTGGCTGTATGACGAAAGCCGGCACATGACGATGGGCAAGAGGCGCCTCGAGTGGTGGGGCTTTCAGCCCGGCGAGGTTCCTCTCGGAAGCTACATCTACGAGGCGTGCCGGGATCAAGACTCGATACACCGCTTGGCGATGCTGTCCTTCTTCGAAACCAAGAACATAGGCAAGAAGCGGACGCGGTCCGCCGAGCTCGGGCGGCTCGGGGACGTGACCAGCCAGCGGGACATGGACTTCGACTGGGCCGACGAGGCCATTCATGCGGGCTACGGGCGCAAATGGCTGCGGGAAGCCCTGCGGGTGAGCGGCCGGGATCCCGAGGCGTGGCCGGAGGTCGTGGCTCGCTGTGAGGCCCTCGTCGCCGAACGCGTCGCGGCCGCGACCCAACAAGAGAAAGACGCGGTCACGGCGCTCGCCCGGGCTCTGATCGGGCGCGCTCACTCCGTCGCCTCAGCCGGTTAGTCCTTCAGCAACTCGACCAGCATTTGCTTGAAGCGATCATGGTTGGCCTTGGTGACGACATCCGCATTAGGCTCGCGCCCCAGCACGTCGTTGACATCCACCAGGCTGTAGCCGCTGGTCAACTCACCGCGGTGCTCGACGTCGACGAAGCAGCGCTGGCTCTCGACCATGACGCTCGAGTCAATAGCCATTGCCATCAGCAATGAATCGGGGTGACCGATCCCGTCCACCCCGCCGGTCTCCACATCGGATCGCATGAACTCCCATGCGGCCGCGTTGACCGCGAGATAGAACTCGCTCAACTTCGTGTGCATGCTCAGGATCGGTTCGAGCTCCTCTCTCATCAATACCGCGTCCGCTAGGCAGACATCCCAAGGGACGATGGTGGTCTCGAAGCCCGCCTGCAGCACGATGTGTGCAGCTTCGGGATCCACATAGAAGTTGAATTCGGCCGCAGGCGTGATGTTTCCGAGCGCGTTGTTGCTGCCGCCCATGATCCACAAACGAGCGATCTTCTCCGGCAGACTCGGATCCTTGTGCACGGCCAGCGCGATGTTGGTGAGCGGGGCCTGCGCGATCACCTCGAGGTCACTCGGATAGCGGTCGGCGAGAGCGACGATAGCGTCGACCGCATGCTCTCGTTCGGCGGCCTTTACGGGCGCGGGGAAGTTCGAGTTGCCCATGCCGTCGTCGCCGTGGACGTAATGCGCGGTTACGAGCGGACGCAACAGGGGTGAGCCGGCGCCCGCGAAGACCGGCACCTCCGGACGGCCCGCTATCTCCGTCGTATAGAGCGCATTGCGGACTGCTTCGTGCAAGTGCACGTTGCCGGCGGCGACCGTGATCGCCTCGAGCGTGATCCCGGGCCACAAGAGGCCGAACAGCAGCGAGGCGACGTCATCGCCTGCGGTGTCACTATCGATGAGAAATCGGGTCACGCGCGGCCTACTTCCGTCGGACATCCTCCTGGCAGAGAGCGGGCTCAGTTTCGCAGGGGCCGGTGCGGGCATCAAGCGACCCCGACAACGCATGCGCAGGTCGATCTGACGGGCGCGTTCCTGTGCCCCAACGGCGGCCGGGGAAATGGGGGCCGGACGCGACAAAGTCCTCAGATGGGAGGGGGTCCAAACATCTGAGGACTTCGTCTCTAAAGCCTTATATCAACCGTTATCGGCAGAACCTGAGGGAAACCTTAGCCGCCGAAACCACTTTCCTCTGGAATTCCCGGGGGTCGCCTGCGGAAAGTGGAAGGCCGCCGGTTCGTCCCGGTGAGTGCGCGCATGCTCCTCGCACAAATGCAGGTGCAGCTGCTTGCCGCCCAGCGCCACCAGCATCTCCTCGGAGGATGGGGACGAGCAGTAAAAGCAGGTGATGGTGGCCACGATAGATCTCCTATCGGCGCCTATACCGCTCGACCTGAGCGCCGTCACCTCTGCGCGCTGCGGACCTCCACCTTGCCGTCACGAAGACGCGCCTCGAAGGCGGGCTGCGGAATCGTCGCCGGGCCCCTCTTGACCGTCCCATCGGATATCTCGAATGCGCTCCCGTGCCATGGGCACACGATGCATGTGCCGTCCAGATCTCCTTCGTTCAGAGGTCCGCTCCGGTGAGTGCAGCGGTTCGACAGCGCCCACACCTGTTGTCCTCGTTTGAGCACCACGAGATCGAGGCCCTCGTGCGACGCGAGGGCCGGCTTCCCGTCGGAAACATCGCTTTCCTTCATCACCGCGGTCCACTCGGTGAGCGCTGCGTCGAAGACCGTGTTGTCTACTCCCACGCCTTGCGCGAGCACCAGGTGCCCGCCGAGGTACCCGCCCACCGACGCGATCCCGGTCCCCAGCGCACCCAGCGCAACGCCGAGTCCCTTGCGACCACGGCGGCGCGCGCCCAGCGATGCTCCGTAAAGAATGAGGGCTGCGACGTTGACTCCGGCATGGACGATGCCTACACGCTTTTCCTCATCGCCGGAGTCCGACCAGTCGGACCAACCGGCGGCGACGGTCGGCACGGACGCGAGCAGGTTCAGGGCCAGGAGCTTCTCGACTGCGGGAGCGCTCTCCTCGCCGCCGAAGACATCCAGCAGGGTCGCGCTCAGACCCGCGGCGAGCGGCACGTCGGTCAGGGCGGGATGCAGCGCATGCCCAAGCCATGTTCCGCTGAGAAAGTCTTTGAGAGGCCCCGCCTTGACGACCGAACCGACGACCGTTGTCATTCGGTCGGACAGCGGATCGAGCTGCTCGGCATCCTCTAGTCTTGTTGTAAGAGCGTGAAGGTCGGTCATCGAAGCCCTTTCCCTGGCGTGCGCTGTTCCGCTCAACTTGCCCACTGAGCGAGCACGTCACACATCCTTGCTGAGGAACATCATTCCTGTTTGAACGAATGGGGAGCAAGGGTAGAGGATGCCGGCGGCCACCCGTTAGAGAATTGGGAAAGGGGACGCCCATGTCCAAGCTCGTGAACGAGCTTAAGGCCTTCGCATTCAGAGGCAATCTGCTCGACCTCGCCGTCGCCGTGATCCTCGGCCTCGCTTTCAACGCCGTGATCATGGCCTTGGTGGATGGAATTCTCATGCAGATAGTCGCGGCCCTCGTGGGTCAGCCCAACTTCGACGATCTGGCCATCGACTTCAACGGCACGCCGGTGCGCTACGGACTGTTCTTGACCGCGCTCGTGACCTTCTTTTTCGTCGCGCTCGCGCTCTTCTTCGTGATCCGGGCCGCCAACCGCCTGCTGCATCCGCGCGGCGCGCCGGCGGAGCCTCCGAAGACTCGCGAGTGTCCGTACTGCTACACGCCCATCGCGGTCCTGGCGACACGTTGCAGCGCATGCACGAGCGAGGTCGAGCCGGTGCGAGCCTAATTTCAGCCGCCGGCCTCTGGAAGTCTCTGTTTATCTCAGCCGTTTCCCGTTGATGGCTCGTTCTTGTCGTAGGCCATGTGTAGCATCGAACACATGGTCGATGCTACGGAACGGGATCGACCGCATGTTGACGGGCCTTTGATAGGGATCGACCCCGGAACCCTCGACGACGATCAGCTGGTCGCCGAGGTCTCCAAGGTGGCCTCCGAGCTCGCCGCCGGGAACGCCCG
>JACDBF010000272.1 GCA_013695055.1 Actinomycetota bacterium | reverse complement strand
TGAGAGATTCACTGTTCGTGAGGCCGTTCGAGGGCGGGCTCAGCGTCCTCGAGTCGCTGACGATCGTCAACCCGACTGATCGCGCCTACATCGGCCGGGCCCGGGCCATGGACGCCGACCCCAAGGGCCCCGTCCCGAGCCTGGGCTTCGCGCTGCCCTCTGGAGCAGCTTGTCCGCCCGAGTGCGGGATCGTCGATTCAGAGCTCGACATCCCCGAGATCATCCGGCAGGACTACGGCTTCGCGGCCACGACCGCCATTCCCCCGGGCGAGAGCCGCATCTCGTTCACTTACCTCATCGAAGGCCGGGGCGGAGGGATCTTCGACCTCACGAAGACCGCTCTCTATCCGACCGCCGAGATATCGGTTTACGCGACCCCGCCTCTCCGGATCGAGAGCGATCGCCTCGAACCGCGCGGGGAAGAGACCATCGAAGAGGATCGCTATAGCGTGTGGACGGCCGAGGACCTCGATCCGGGAGATGGAGTCCCGGCGCTGGCGGTGGCCGAGGCGGGATTCTCCCCGGGTCTCGCGGCCGGAGCCGTCCTCGCCGGGCTCGCGGTGGTGGGGGCCGGCGCCGTGGCTCTTCTCCGCAGCAGGCGGCCCGCATCCCCGACCCCCTCGAGCCGTCGGCCGGCCCCCTCGTCACGTTCGGACATCCTCGCCACAATCGCCAGGCTCGACCTCGAATACCAGTCGGGCCGCATCTCCCGGGCCGCCTGGGAGGAAGGGCGCGCCCGCCTGAAGGAGCAGCTGGCATCCATCGAAGGGACAAAGAGCTCACCGGCCGAGCCCGTCTCGTGATTTTCTGCTCACCGGCCGAGCCCGTCTCGTGATCTCCACTGCCGAGTGGGTGATGAGTGGCGCAATGCGACATCTGTCACCCACTCGGCGTGGCTGCTTCGTCTCGTGATCTCCATTCGGCGCCTCACGGTCACCTACGGTCGCACCCTCGCCCTCGACCGTCTAGATCTCGATCTCGGCCCCGGCGTCATCGGCCTTTTTGGGCCCAACGGCTCCGGCAAGTCCACCCTCTTGCGCGTGCTCTCCGGCCTGCTCCGCCCCAGCGCCGGGACCGTCGAGCTGTGCGGCCGGCCGATCTCCTCGTCCGACGAGGGCTTCAGGCGGAGGGTCGGCTACGCGGGGCACGAATCCGGCCTCTATCCCCGCCTCACGCTCGAAGAGAACCTCAGCCTTTTCGCCCGCCTCTACGACCTGCCGGCAAGGCGGGGACTCGAGGTAGCGGAGGAGGTGGGCCTCTCCAATCGCTTGCAAACGCGCGCCGGCGAGCTCTCGGCCGGGTTAAAGCGTCGCGCGGCCGTGGCACGCGCCTTGCTGCACGGGCCCGATCTCCTGCTGCTCGACGAGCCTTATGCCAATCTCGACGACGACGCCGCCGAGGAGGTGACGCGCGCGATCCAGGGATGGAGCGGTCCAGAGCGAACCGCGCTCATCGCCACTCATGGGGCAAAGCGCCTGAAGGCGTATGCGGCCGGGGGAGTCATTCTCAAACAAGGGCGGGTGGTGGTGGAAGGTCGCTACAGCCGGGCTCGGGAGCCCGCGCCGAGAGCGTGAGGCCCTCCGGCTTCCTTGCCAAGACCTCTGCCTTGGCGATCAAGGACCTGCGCGTCGAGCTCAGGGGACGGGACACCCTTCCTCCCATGCTGGCATTCGCCTTCACGGTCGCGCTCGTCCTGGCGTTTGCCGTTCCCGAGCTCCCGGCAACCGCTCGCCCCACCAAGCTGACGGTGGCCCTCGCCTACGTGGAGGCAGGCTTTCTCTGGATCACGGTCCTATTCGCCGGGCTCATCGGCTTCGCGCGCACCTTCGAAGTGGAACGTGAAGAGGGCGCGATCGACGCGCTGCTGCTGGCGCCGGTGGATAGGAGCGGCTTGTTCATCGCCAAGGCGGCGGCCAATCTCGTGTTCGTCGCGTGCGTCGAGGCCGTAGTCGTCCCGTCCCTGGCGCTGTTCTTCGCCATCGACCTGGGGGCCGGCTGGCTGCCTTTGCTGGGAGTCATCGTGCTGGTCGATCTGGGTTTCGTGGCCGCCGGAACGCTCTTTGCCGCCGTCGCCGCTCAGACGCGCAGCCGCGAGCTCCTCCTGCCGCTGCTGGCCCTCCCCACGCTCGTGCCGGTTTTCATCGCCGCGATCGAGCTGACGGCAGACCTCTTCCTGGGCGCGGCCTTCGATGACATGGCCGGCCGAGGTTGGTTCGCGATCCTGCTGGCCTTCGACGTGATCTATGGGGTGGTGGCCGCCCTGACATTCGAGCTCGCGCTCGACTGACCGGGCCCAACTTTCCGTTCTATGCCGGAAAACGTTCGAATTTCGAACGCTGATCCGCTCAGATGGGTCTTTAATTGGTGGATGAGCTCTCAAGGCGCTGCCCGCCGGTCTTATTCGGATGTCCTCGGCCTCGCTGCCTGGGCCTCGGTGGCAGTTGCGCTCTATCTGGTCTTCTTCGTGGCCCGCGAGGCCGACATAAGCATGGGCGGTCAGCTGCAACGAATCTTTTACTTCCACGTGCCGGCGGCGTGGATCTCCTACCTCTCGTTTGCAATCGTCTTTCTAGCCTCGATCGCCTATCTCCGCACGGCTAGCCGTCGATGGGACTTGCTGGCCCACTCGGCTGCCGAGATCGGCGTCGTCTTCTGCACGCTCGTTCTGATCACCGGCCCAATCTGGGCGCGGCCCGTGTGGGGAACGTGGTGGCAATGGGATGCGCGCCTCACCTCGACGCTCGTTCTGTGGCTTACCTACGTCGGTTATCTGTTCATCAGAAACCTGACTACCGACGGAGCGCGCGCCGGGCGCCTGGCCGCCGTCATCGGCATCACGGGCTTCGTCGACGTTCCGATCGTGCACTTCTCGGTCCAGTGGTGGCGAACACTGCATCCCTCCGGCCCCACAGTGTCCAATCCGGCCGCGGACTCGGGCCTGGGAGGTGCGGAGCTGGCAGCCTTCTTCGCCTCGCTTGCGGCTTTCACGCTTCTGTTCGCGTGGCTGCTGTCGTTGCGGACGAGACTGGGACGGCTGGCAGATCGAGTCGATAGTCTCGCGGTCGCAACCGAATCCCGAAACCCGGCCGAGCCGCAGCGAGTGCCCGCGGGGAATCCCGTGGGTGAGGCGACGTGAGCGATCTGGCGTGGCTCGCAATCGCCTTTCTAGCCGTCTGGGCCGGGATCGGCGGCTACCTGCTGTCGTTGGGCGCGCGCCAGAAAACGCTCGAGCGCAGACTCAGTGAGCTCGAGGAGCCGCCCGTTCGCTAGATCGTCGGCCCGGCGTGGGGCTTCACATAACGCCGGACTTCGCACGCAAGGTTTCCCTGCTCAAGTGCACAAAGTCGCATTTTTTCTGCCGGGCCCGTTGCTATGATGACCGCCTATGGCGATGAGAGACCGCGTCTACAAATACACCGATCGCCCGATGACGTGGACGCGCGCGATCCTTATCGGCTTGCTGATCTGGGTGGTATCGATCATTGTCCTCGGCCAGGTTCCCTCGCTGATCATCTACAAAGCCGATCAGGAGATCGCCGCGCTCATCGAATTCTCCAAGAGCATCCCCGGGGTCAACGAACGGGGTCTCAACACCACGCAGATTCAGATCATTCGCGACATCGTAGCCAATGGAGTTCAGATGGGAGCGCTGACGGTCATGCTTGGCGGCGCCTACTTCTGGCAGAAGAGCAAGCAAAGGCGAACCGGGGCCAAGGGCTTGCAGGACCCCGTCAAGGGCTACATGTCGGGAAAGTAGGAAGATGCCGAAAGCTCCCGACCCCAAGTCTATGGAGATCATCGAGAAGCCCCTCTTCAGGTCCGATTACGAGATGGGCCTCGTCGACGACGAGTGGTTGAAGGGGGCAGTGAAGCCCAAGCGCTTCATCGACTTCATCCCCGAACAGTGCATCCTCTGCGAGGGATGCGTGGATATCTGCCCGTGGTACTGCATCTTCATGCTCTCACCGGATGCGGTGGAGCAGGCCGGCAATGTCGCGCTGTCGAGCCAGATGGAAGGAGAGGACATCCTCTTTCTCATCGACGACAACGCGTGCACACGGTGCAACCTGTGTGTGGAGAGATGCCCCACCGGCGCGCTCGTGCAGAGCGAGGTCGCCGGTGGCAAGAAGCGCGGCGGTCGCGCCATGGGCACGGTTCCTGGATCACAGAAGGCCTAAGAGGAGAGTCGATGGGTGGCTAAGACTGCCGGCTGGAATCCCAAGGAGAAGCTGAACGAGCGTTTGGACCAGCTCCAAAAGGGGCAGCTGTGGCGTTCGATCTTCAGGCCCGGCTCCATGTTCAGGGCCGGTTACGCGGACTCGCCGCGAAATCGCGCCTATGTGGTCATGAACTCGCTGCTCTATCACTTGCACCCCGTGAAGGTGAAGCGCCACGGGATCAAGCTGTCCTACACGCTCTGTTTGGGGGGGCTGTCCTTCTTCTTGTTCATCTTGCTCACGATCACGGGCATCTACCTGATGTTCTTCTACCGGCCCTCGGTCGACTTCGTCTACGCGGACATGCAGCGACTCAGCACACAGGTCTCTTTCGGGCTCCTGGTCCGCAACCTCCATCGTTGGGGGGCGCACCTCATGGTCATCACGGTGTTCCTGCACATGGCGCGCGTCTTCTACACCGGCGCCTATAAGCCTCCGCGCGAGTTCAACTGGGTGGTCGGGGTGATCCTCCTGCTCCTGACGCTCCTCTTGGCTTTCACCGGCTATCTGCTTCCCTGGGACCAGCTCGCGGTCTGGGCGGTGACGGTGGGCACCGAGATGATGAAGAACTCTCCGGTCATAGGCAATCAGGTGCAGTTCGCGCTGCTCGGGGGCCCGGTCATCGGGGCCGAGACGCTCCTCAGGTGGTACACGCTTCACGTGCTGTTCTTACCGTTCATCATCGTGATCTTCATCTCGATACATTTCTGGCGGATTCGGAAGGACGGAGGAATCTCCGGTCCCATGTAGGGACCAACCGAAGGAGAAAAGCGAAGCATGCCTACCCCCGACGAGGTATTCGAGCAGGTTCTCAAGGAGGAGACCGACAAGGGCTCTTCGCCTGCGGTCGCCCAAGGCAGGGCGAAGGCCGCGCGCGTGCGGGCGCAGCGCGGCTCGACGAGCCCGAACAAGCCGGATTCCTCAACCGCTCCCGCGCCGGAACGCGGCGCGAGCGCCGGCGACGCTCCCGCTGCCGAGGCCGCGCCCGGGTCTGCTGCGGAAGCCGAAGCGCAACCCGCGGC
>JACDBF010000214.1 GCA_013695055.1 Actinomycetota bacterium | reverse complement strand
TCGACATGCATGTGCGTCGCCCAGTACCTGAGGCTGTCCATGATGAGCTTGAGAACCTGCGGCTGACGAACGTTGAGCGAGTTCCCGGTTCCCGTGAAGTCTTTGTACAATCTTGGGTCACGGTCGTCGAGGCGGTAGTAGGCGGCATTGTCCGCGCCCCTGGGTCCCACGGTGGGGCCAAGATGATTCCCCTCGCCCGTGTGGTTGTAGACGACATCGATGATGACTTCGAGGCCGGCTTCGTGCAGCGTCTTAACCATGGCCTTGAACTCGGGAACCTGGTCTCCGAGGGTGCCGGCCGAGCTGTATTCGCCATGGGGAGCGAAGTAGCCGATGGGGTCGTAGCCCCAGTAGTTGCGCAACCCCTTGGCCACGAGATGACTGTGGTGAATGAAATGGTGCACCGGCATCAGCTCGATCGCGGTAACGCCGAGCAGCAAGAGGTGCTCGATCGCGGCCGGATGAGCGAGTCCGGCGTAGGTGCCGCGCAGCTCCTCGGGAACTCCGGGATGAACGATCGTGAATCCCTTGACGTGCGTTTCGTAAATCACCGTGTCGTGCCAGGGGACGCGTGGGGCGTGGTCGTTGACCCAGTCGAACGCTTCATCTATGACCACGGACTTGGGCACGTGCGGAGAAGAGTCTCCGTGGGAGGGGACGAGGTCCTCGCGCCCGCTGTTCACGTCGTAGGCAAACACCTCCGGCCCCCAGTTGATATTGCCGTCTATCGCTTTCGCGTAGAGGTCGATCAGGAGCTTTGCAGGATTGAAGCGCTGGCCCTCTTGCGGCAGATAGGGGCCGTGCACTCGGTAGCCGTAGCGTTGACCCGGCGCGATGCCCGGAAGGTACGCATGCCACACATGAGTCGTTACCTCGGTCAACGCCACGCTGGTCTGATGGTCGTGCTCGTCGAACAAGCACAACTCCACACCGGTTCCTTGCTGCGAGAATATGGCGAAGTTCGTCCCGTTACCATCCCAGGTCGCGCCGAGAGGGTAGGGGTTGCCGGGCCAGATCTCCATATGAGCGACAATCGTAAGCCAGGGTGCGGTCATTCTTGGAGATCGCGCGCGGCTATGCCTGAGGGGAGCAGAATGGGGACCGGCTGATACGCTCGGATGAATGTCACAGGATGTCGACTCCTCAGCGCTACGGCAACTTCTGAATGCCCAGCGAGAAGACAGCGCCATAGCCCTCTTGATCCACCGACGTCGCAATCTCGAGGAGGCAAAGCGGCTCGAAGAGGTCCTCGCTCAACTAGAAGAGCTCACCGCGGATGCGGCCATCGCTCGTAAGAAGAGCGACGAGATAACACGCCGGCAAACCCGCCTGGAAGGCGAGATGGAGATCGGTGACGCCAAGATCGAGCGAGAAGAGCAGCGGCTCTTCTCAGGAGGAGTGTCGAATCCAAAGGAGCTTGGCGCGCTTCAGGCCGAGGTCGAGATGCTGAAGCGGCGGCGGGCAACCCTCGAGGACGATCTCTTGGAAGTGATGGTGCAGCGCGATCAGGCGAACGCGACGCTCGAGGCACTCGAGACGGAGGGCGCTCAAACATCCATGTGGGCCGAGGAGCTCAACGTGACGGTGTCTTCTTTGACCGATGAGATAGATCGCGAATTGAGCCGGCACCAGACCTCGAGGACGGAGCACGCCTCGGTTATCCCTCAGCCGCTGCTCGAGCTTTACGAGACGCTGAGGGAAGCGAAGGGAGGCGTGGGCGCAGCAGAGTTGGAGAGAGACACCTGCTCAGGATGTCACACGAAGCTGCCGGCGCGAGAGGTCGAAAGATTGAGGGCTGAAGGGAGCCTGCAACGCTGCGATAATTGCCGGCGCATTCTGGTCGTCACGTGAGGGCGAGTCTTCATGCCGATGGCGGCGCGCGCGGCAACCCCGGGCCGGCCGGCATTGGCGTTGTGCTGCGCGACGAGAACGGGGATATCGCCGGTGAGATAGCGCGCGGCATTGGTCATGCAACCAATAACGTGGCCGAATACAAGGCGTTGATCGCGGGACTCGAGCTCGCCCTCGATCGGGGTGTTTCTCACATCGATGTCTTCATGGATTCACAACTCGTGGTTCATCAAGTGAAGGGTCTGTGGAAGATCAAGAACGAAAGCCTCCGGCCGCTTGCCGTCAGAGCGCGCGCGCTCCTCGATCGTTTCGAGTCAGCCGCGTTGGCGCAAGTGGATCGCAGTGAGAACTCCGACGCCGACAAGCTCGCGAATCAAGGCATGGATTCCGTAGCGCCCCGCGACGTCTCTGTGCCTCAGCAGTCCTCGCTGATGGAATAAGCGTGCTCTTGTGGCATATGGGCCTGGCGGTCGCGATCACCTATGTGGCGCTCGGCCGGCGCCGCATCGACTACCGCTACGTGCTCCTGGGAGCTGTTCTTCCCGACGTCACCGACGGGCTTCTGGGGCTCTTTTTCTTCTCCGGCCCGGCTGGCCGCTGGGCATCGCACTCTCTGCTGTCGGTGGTGGTGGTCGCCGTGGTCATCTTGCTGGGCTTGTCGGGCGCGACGAGACTCGCGGTGTTCGGAGTAGCCGTCGGCTGGCTGCTCCATCTCGTAGGGGACGGCATGTGGTCTGCGCCCAAGACTTTCCTATGGCCCGCGTTCGGCACCGGCTTCGCATTGGAACCGCGCGAGCCGTATTCGTGGGATCTCGTCGCCGACCCCATGGCGCATCTCTCGACCTGGGGAGCGGAGGCGCTGGGGCTTGCCGTGCTCGTGTGGTTTGCCGTCGCGTTCGAGCTCGGGCGGGACGGCCGCCTTCGATTGTTTCTGAGCGACGGCTATCTTCGTCC
>JACDBF010000189.1 GCA_013695055.1 Actinomycetota bacterium | reverse complement strand
GTTCCAGTCCACGACCTCGGTGGCCCTTTCAGGGGCTCCGGGTTGCTGCCACCACCGACCGCCCGGGCGCCAGCGTCCATCCTTGAGACGGCGGCTTCTCAATACCTCGAGCGCGTCTTTAGTTCGTGGATCTGGGACGAGGCCCATCCGCGAGAGCACCAGGAGAGCTTGCAAGATGTCGTAATGCCAGTAGGGCGGGTAGTGAAGAGCGACCCAAGAAGGGTGGATGGGCTTGCCCGTGCCGTGCGCTCTGAAGAGACGGTGCTCCAAGAATAGTTCGGCGGTCCGCCCCGCGGATCTCTTCGCCTCGCCATCGTGGCTTGCAATCCAGTACTCATGCAGTCCCCACATCGGAGACAAAGACTCATGGAAGGAAGAACGGTGGCCATCCGCTCGAAGGTCACAGTTCCAACCACCATCGGGCCATTGCCATTCGATCAGCGATTCGGCGAGCAGCTTGACGCGCGGGTCGTCCTCGAGCCCGAGCCGGGAGCAAACGGCAAGTGCGTTCCCCTCTTGAGACGCGCAGCGGCGCAACACGCCCTTCGACGACACGGATCTTCGACCGGCGCTGGGCGCTCGTTAACCACGAGAGGACCGTATCCGCTGCGGCTATCGCACGCGACTCACCACGGGGTGCGCCGAGCTCGACGAGAGAGACAAGGCGCCAGTGTGCACCCGTCCACTTCTTGTACGGGTGGACGCCGAATCCGCCGTCAGGTTGCTGGCCGGCCAGCAACGCTCGAAAGTTGCCTCCCTCGGTGATGTGCGAGCGATCGGCTGCGGCGTCATCATCGAGGAGGTCGCGACTTGCCAAGTAGCGAACGGCCGGCTCTTCAGAGGCGAGCAACCATTCGATCGCTTTCGAGGTTCCCGCTTCTGGCAACATCGTTTCCTCCGTTCGCCCAGAATCCAATTCTGACGCGGTTAGTCGGGAGCGGAGCGGGGGCCGCCCTCGTTCATCCGGGTCTGGACCTCGACCTTGACGTGCACCGCCTCGGCCCCCGCCTCGATCGCCGCATTGAGTACGTCGATGAGTCCCTGAAGCACTTCTGGGCGCGGGCCGGCCAGCGCCGTGCCGAGCGGCCCGACCTCGATCGCCAGCCCGGAGTCCCTGGCGGCAGATACTCCCGCCTCAACATGTGGTTCTACAGAGCCCTCGGCGATCGGGTGGATCGTGAACTCCGCAACGAGCTCTGCGCGTGACACGGGCATAAGAGATTCTCCTTAGCTTTCGAGATGCAAACGTCGTGGCAGTTGAGCGAAGTTGTGTGCGTGGAGCTGGGCCTGTGCACTTCCCAGTTAGTCGATCTCGAGAGGCACGATTTCGAAAGCGTCCACGTCGATCAGACCCCGGTCGGTGACCTTGAGCGCAGGTATGACCGACAGCGCGAGAAAGCTCAAGGACATGAATGGTGACTCGATAGTCACCCCCAGCGTGCCGAGGAGCTCGAGCACGCGGTCCATGTCGCGAAGGACCTGCTCGTAGGGTTGGTCCGAAAGAAGGCCCGCAACCGGCAGCCGCAACTCTTCCCTCACGCTTCCCCCCTCAGCGACGACGATCCCTCCCCCTGTCTCCGCCAAGCGATCAATGCACGCCACCATGTCCTCGTCGGACGTTCCCACTACCACGATGTTGTGCGCGTCGTGAGCGACGGTTGATGCGAACGCGCCGCGCTTCAGCCCGAAGCCCGTCACGAACCCCTTGCCGATGCGTCCCGTAGCGTGATGCCGTTCGACGACCGCGATCTTGGCGAGATCCCTCTGTGGATCGGCTACCGCATGACCTTTGTCGGTGCGCGGCGTTGCGACCTCGGCGTTAGTGAGTAGCTGGCCCGGGATGATTCCGATCACGCGCACCGGGGAGCCGTCCGACTGGATGGCGAGATCGCCGGCGGCGACCGGAGCGTTGCGCACCGACCGCCTCACCCAGAGGGGCACCTCGCTTCGCGGAAAGTCGGCCACGACGCCGTCATCGACGGCGAGCCGGCCGTCCTTGAAAACCTTCGACGGCTTGAACTCTTGGAGATCGGGCGCGAGGAAGAAGTCGGCTCTGTAGCCCGGCGCGATGGCGCCTCGATCGGTAAGCCCATGGTAGCGGGCCGGGTGCAAAGAAGCCATGAGGATCGCATCCTCAACGGCAATGCCATTCTTGACGGCAAGGCGGCACATCTGGTTGATGTGTCCTTCACGCACGAGAAAATCAGGCTCTCTGTCGTCGGTGCAGAAAGCGCAGCTCTCCGGGCCGTAGCGCTCGACCAACGGCAGCAACGACAGAAGGTTCCGGGCGTTGGATGCCTCTCGAATCAACACCCACATGCCCTTACGGCGCTTTTCGAGAGCCTCCTCAAAGGTGGTTGCCTCGTGATCCGAGCGAATGCCCGCCGCAAGATAGGCGTCGAGCGCGCGCCCTCTGACTCCTGGGGCGTGTCCATCCGCATGGGTGGCTCCGGCGACCTCGAGCTTTGCAAGCTCTTCGTGATCGCCGGCGATGACTCCGGGGAAGTTCATCATCTCGGCCACGCCAAGAGCGTGGCTGCGGCGCAGTATCGATTCGAGATCGCCTCGAGTCAGCGGGCGGCGGGGTGATTCGAATCCACTGGCGGGAACGCACGATGACGCCATCACGAAGACGTCGAGAGGTAAGCCCTCGCAGACATCGAGCAGCCAATGCACGCCATCGGTTCCGAGCACGTTGGCGATCTCGTGAGGGTCGGTCACGACCGCGGTCGTGCCGTGCGGAAGCACTGCGCGCGCAAATTCATCGACCATGAGCTTGGAAGATTCCATGTGAACGTGCGCGTCGATGAAGCCGGGCAACAAGAACTGTTGGCGTCCGTCGACGCGTTCGCCTCCCTCGAATCGACCCAGTCCGGCAATGCGACCATCGGCGATGCCGACGTCCTCGTCGAGCCACTCCTTGGTGAACGCGCCGAACACCCTGGCCCCCTCGATCACCAGATCGGGTGGCTCATCGCCGCGAGCGACCGCCACGAGGCGGGTCCGATTACCCACTTTGCCCGTCCAAACCCACGATGTCGTCGGGACGAACCGGTACGCGCGTGAGCGGCCTTCCCGTGGCATCCCTCAGAGCAGCAACGATCGCGGGGGTCGAAGAGATGGTCGGTGGCTCTCCCACGCCCTTTAGGCCATAAGGGGCGTGGGGATCTCCCAGCTCCAGCACGTCCGCTCGCACCGGGGGCATGTCAAGGATCGTTGGGATCAAATAGTCCGTGAACGATGGATTGAGGATCCTTCCCTGCGAAATCTGAATCTCCTCCATCAGAGCCAGGCCGAGGCCCTGGGCGATACCGCCCTCGATCTGCCCTTCGACAGCTTGAGGATTGAGCGCTTTACCGACGTCCTGCGCGGTCGCCATCTCCACCACACGAACGAGGCCGAGGTCCAAGTCTACGTCGACTACTGCGCGATGAGCGGCGAATGCAAACGCGACGTGCGCGTTCCCCTGTCCGGTTCTGGGATCAAGGGGAAACGTCTTGCGATGGTGATATTCCTTCGTCTCTTCAATGGGGTCGTCACCCACGATGTCGGAGATCGACGCGACCGAGCCGCTGCCGGCCGAAACGATGTTGGCGCCGTCCAGGGTTAGCTTCCCGTGGCGCTTTCCCAGCCGTTGTGCGGCGCGCTGCAAAAGGCGCGCGCGCACGGCCTCGCACGCATTCTTGACGGCGCCGCCGGTCATCCAAGTCTGTCGCGACGCGGACGACGACCCGGACGAACCAATTGATGTATCGGCGGGAAGAACAACCACTTGCTGGACTCCGAGCTCGGTCCGCGCGATCTGCATCTGGACGGTGACCACGCCCTGGCCCACCTCGGAGGCGGCGCTGTGGACCTCGACCTGTGGTTCGCCCGCCACGACCGACAGACGGACGCGGGCGGTCGAGAAGTCATCGAATCCCTCCGAGTAACCGATGTTCTTGAAACCGAGCGCGTATCCGACGCCGCGCTTCACTCCTTCACCGTGGGTGGTATTCGATACCCCGCCGGGGAGGGTGCGAATGTCCATCGCATCTCCGTCCGGCGGGAGAGGAGCATTCCGAACCCTCTTGAGCAACTCGGCGACGGGGGCCGGACCCTCGACCTCCTGTCCGGTGATCATCGTGGCACCGGTATCCATGGCGTTCAGCCTCCGCAACTCCACGGGATCGATATCGAGTGCTTTCGCCAGCCGGTCCATCTGGGATTCGTACGCAAAACAGGTTTGCACCGCGCCGAAGCCGCGCATGGCGCCGCAGGGCGGGTTGTCTGTGTAGACGGCGTATGCGTCGATGGTCGCGTTCGGCACGTTGTAGGGGCCGCACGAAAAGCACGCGGCGTTGGCGCACACAGCAGTTGAGCTCGAGGCATAAGCGCCGCCGTCGAGGACGATCCGGGCCTTGACGTAAACGAGGCGGCCATCGCGCATCGCTCCATGCTCGTAATGCAAACGCGCCGGATGCCGATGCACATGTCCAAAGAAGGATTCCTCTCGCCCATACATCATCTTGACCGGCCGTCCGGTCTCGAGTGCCAGAAGACAGCAGTGAATTTGAATGGAGAGATCCTCGCGGGCACCGAAAGCGCCGCCGACTCCGGCGAGAGTGATGCGCACCTTGCTAGGCGGAAGATCCAGGCTTGCCGCCAGTTGATCGAGATCGATGTGCAGCCATTGAGTAGAGACGTATAGATCGATGCCGCCTTCGCCATCGGGGATCGCGAGGCCCGACTCGGGCCCTAGAAACGCCTGATCCTGCATGCCCACCTGGTAGTCGCCCTTTACGACCACTTCGGCGGAAGCTTCCTGGTCTCCGTGACGAATGCGAATGTGGCGAATCACGTTGCCGGACGGATGCAATGCGGGAGCTCCGTCGGCGAGCGCGGTCTCGGGATCCACCAGAGGTTCGAGGACCTCATACTCGATCTTGACGCGCCCTGCGGCGCGCCGTGCGGCCTCGGGATGATCGGCGGCCACCAGGGCGACCGCTTCTCCTTGATAACGGACATCGTCCCACGCAAGAACCGGCTGGTCGGGAACCTCCATCCCGTAAGACTTGCGGCCGGGAACGTCCTCGTGAGTGAGGACGGTTCTCACTCTGGGTGTAGCGAGAGCCTCGCGGGTGTCGATAGAGACGATCCGTGCACGTGGATGAGGGCTGCGCGTGGTCGCGCCCCACAGCATGTTCTCAGCCCACAGGTCGGACGAGTATGCGAACTCCCCCTTGGTCTTGGGGACGCCATCGGGGCGCTGGACGCTCTCACCTACTCCGCCGCGTTGCTCTGTTCTCTTCTGGATGGTGGGCGCGCGCACTCAGCGGCTCCCGGCGGCCATCAGGCGGCCACACGATTTGTCGAGGTTTGCCGCGATCTCGTCTTCGTCGGCGGTCACGAGCCGGCCATCCTCGACGATCACTTCGCCGCCCACCATGACGAGGTGGGCGAGGCGCGGCGGGCCGAGAACGAGGGCGGCCACGGGATCTTCGATACCCGCGTGGCCGAGGTCGTCGAGTCGCCACAACGCGATATCCGCGAGCCTTCCCGGCTCCAGCGACCCGATCTCCGTTGCACGTCCGAGACAGCGGGCCCCCTCGCGCGTGCCGAGCGCCAAGGCATCGCGCGCCGACAGCGCGGCGGGGCCACCCCTCAGGCGGGCCCACAGGAGCGCGGCGCGCACCTCGGTTCCGAGCTCCCCAGCCTCATTCGAGGCCGGGCCGTCGACACCTAAGCCCACCGGCGCCCCGGCGGCGAGCAGATCGGCAGAGCGCGCGATCCCGGCGCCGAGGCGGGCGTTCGAGCTCGGGCAGTGGGCCACGCCGGTGCCGGTGGCGGCGAAGCGTTCGATCTCCGAGTCGGATAAGTGGACGCAGTGCGCAAGCCAGACGTCTTCTCCGAGCCAGTCGAGCTCCTCCAGGTAGTCGACCGGGCGTATGCCGAATCGCTCGCGGCAAAAGTCCTCTTCCTCGATCGTCTCGGCAAGATGGGTGTGGAGCCGGACACCTCTTGCCCGCGCCAGCTCGGCCGCGGCGCGCATCAGATCTTTGGTCACCGAGAAGGGAGAGCAAGGAGCGACCGCGATTCGCAGCATCGACGCCTCCGATGGATCGTGAAACTCGTCGATGGCCGCCTCGGTGGCGGCGAGGATCACGTCTATGTTCTCGACCACCTCGTCCGGAGGGAGCCCGCCCTGGGCGCGGCCCAGGTCCATAGAGCCGCGGCACGGATGAAACCGCAAGCCGATGTGGGTCGCGGCTTCTATCTCGACCTCCAGGAGCTCGGGGGCAGAACGCGGAAAGACGTAATGATGATCGGTGGTGGTCGTGCAACCGGAGAGGGCCAGAGCAGCAAGACCGGCGCGGGCCGCGGCCGCCTCCATCTCTGCATCGATGTGCGCCCAGATCGGGTAAAGGGCGGTCAGCCACTCGAAGAGGGTCGCCTCCTGAGCCAGACCGCGCGTGAGCCACTGATAGAGGTGGTGATGGCAGTTGACGAGGCCCGGGGTGGCGAGACAGCCGCGCGCGTCGATCCGGCGGACTTCGGCGTGGGTATCGGGGGCCGGGCCGTCTCCCACTTCGACGATGCGCCCACCGTCCACCACGATGTGCCCCGGGGAGAGCTCGGTCGCCTTCTCGTCCATGGTCGCGATCGCGCACCCGTCGAGAACGACTCTCATGCACGGGCCTTAGCAGCAAGGCGGACCGCGTCGAGAATCTTCTCGTAGCCGGTGCAGCGGCATAGGTTTCCCGCGAGAGCCTCACGTATCTCCGCGTCAGACGGCTGCGCCTTGCGCTCAAGCAGCTCGTGGGTAGCCATGATCAGGCCCGGCGTACAGAAGCCGCACTGCACGGCCCCCGCCTTCAAGTAAGCCTCTTGCACGGGATGAAGATCGAGATCCTCGGCCAATCCCTCGACCGTGGTCACGCGCGCTCCCTGAGCCTGGCCCGCGAGCACGAGGCACGCGCAGACGAGATTCCCATCGAGATAGATTGAGCACGATCCGCACTCACCTTGCTCACATGCGTTCTTCGAACCCGGGAAGCCGAGCCGCTCCCGCAACACAAAGAGAAGGCTTTCGCCCTCCCACACGTCGTCCGCACTGCGCGTATCACCGTTGATCTCGAGTTCGATCCGCATCAGGCGCTCGCCATGTAGTCGTCCCACGCCCACGTGAGCGTGCGGGCCGCGATGACCGCAAGCGCATGCTGCCGGTAGGCCTTCGTGCCGCGCACATCGGTTATGGGCCGGGCCCCCTGAGCGACGAGCTCACCGAAACGCTGAAGGACGGAGTTGTCGATTCGCGACCGAGCATCCCATGCGCCGCTTTCTTCGAGAGAGCTCTCGATGAACTCGTCGGCCTCGGGTGCCTCAAGTATCACCGGGCCGGCGGAGCCGATAGCACAGGAGATCGCGCGCGTCCCGGCATCGATGGCGAGAGCGAACGATGCGACCGAGATCACCATCGCGTTGCGAGTCCCTATCTTGGAGAATTGTTGGGGGCCGCGCGCCTTCGGGATGTGGACGGCGACGATCAGCTCCTCGGGTGCGAGCGCGTTCTTCTTGGGGCCGATCATGAAGTCCCTGAACGGCATGCGGCGCGACGATCCTGCCGAGGCGACCTCGATCTCAGCCCCCGCGGCCAGCAGAGGGGGAAGCGCGTCGCCGGCCGGCGACGATGTGCCGAGATTCCCTCCGACCGTTGCGCGATTTCTTATTTGCGGAGATCCGATGGTGCGCGACGCGATCGCGAGGCCGGGAAGATACTCCCCTATCTCGGAGACGAGCCGCGTGTAGCTCACTCCGGCCCCCAGCCTGATGAGGTCGTCGTGGGGCCACCACTGCTTGAGCTCGTCGATCCGCGTGAGGTCGAGCATCGCCTCGGGACGCAAACGGTCGAAGTTCAGATCGACCATCAAGTCGGTCCCTCCCGCAAGAGGCACGGCGCCTGGATGCGCAGCCTTGAGCTCGAGCGCCTCGGTCAAACTCGTGGGTTGTAGGAACTCCAAGCCCTTTCCTCCCTGGCAGCGCCCCAGCCCATCGACCTCGTTGGCCGGACCGGCCACCGTGGCTGCCCTCCGATCCTATGATCCGTCGACGAGCACCGGGAACATCCTTTAGAGAAGGAGACCACGAGCACGGCTAACGACGGCCGCACCTTGATAGCGGGAGGCACGCTCGTGGGCCCCGATGGAGCTCGCCCAGCCGACGTGCTCATCTCTGGAGAGCACGTCGAGGCGATCGGCGATCTCGATCCTCCGCCGGGCGCCCAGGTGATCGACGCCCGCAGGATGCTCGTGATCCCCGGGGCCGTTGATGCCCATACCCATCTCGACATGAACGTGGGCGCGGTTCGGTCCGCGGACGACTTCGTAACGGGCACGACCGCGGCCGCGTGCGGCGGAACCACCACGGTCGTCGATTTCGCCACGGCCTATCGAGGCGAAACGGTCGCTCAGGGTCTTGCAAAATGGCATTCGAAAGCCGAGGGGCGAGCTCTCGTCGACTATTCGTTTCATATGACGATCACCGAACTCACTCGTCCGGCAGAAGACATCGTCGCCGAGATGGCCGAGCAGGGGATAACGAGCTTCAAGCTCTACATGACATATCCGGGCCGCCTAATGGTTTCCGACGAGGTCATCTCCGAGATGCTCCGGGCCGCGGGCCGAGTGGGTTCGCTGGTGTGCCTCCATTGCGAGGACGACGCCGTCGTGTCGTCCCGGCGCGCTCAAGCTCTCGAGAGGAGATTCACCGAGCCCCGCTGGCACGCGTGGTCGAGGCCCCCGTCGGCAGAGGCCGATGCAGTGGCGCGCGCGGCCCGCATGGCCGAGGAGGCCGAGGCCGCGTGTTACGTCGTGCATCTTTCCAGCGCCCCTGCCCTGGCCGAAGTGCGCGCGGCGCGCGAGCGCGGTCTCAACTTCTACGCAGAGACGTGTCCTCAGTACCTCTATCTGTCGGCTGAGCGTTACGAAGAGGCCCCGCAGGAGGCGGCGCGCTACGTTTGCGCTCCCCCTTTGCGCGACGGCTGGCACCAGGAAGAGCTATGGGAGGGGTTGCGGGCCGGACACCTCCAGGTCGTGTCGACCGATCACTGTCCGTTTACCGCTGCCGACAAGTCCGGGGGCTTGTCCGGGGGTGGCTGGAAGGATTTCACCGAGATTCCCGGGGGCATGCCGGGCCTGGAGACGCGCCTTGCTCTCATCTATCAAAGAGTGACGGACGGCGATATGACTCCAGAACAGTGGGTCGAAAGTTGCTGCACGGCGCCGGCAAAGCTTTTCGGGCTGCATCCGCGCAAGGGCGAGCTCACGGTGGGGGCCGACGCCGACATCGTGGTCTTCGACCCTTCGTCCGAACGCCCTCTCGTCCCCGAGCGCTTACACATGAACCTTGACTACTCCCCCTATGCACACCTCGTCATGCGAGGGTGGCCGTCGCACGTGCTCGTGCGGGGTCACCTGGTGGCGCGCGACGGAGAGCCCGTCGGCGACGCCGGGTGGGGAAAGTTCATAGCCCGCGGCCCGAGTGGGACCCCGTAGGTCATCGGTGAACGGGAAGGAGCCATTGACGCGCATCTACCGCAGCGATGATGTCGCGGTCGTGCTCGACGGCCCGGCGCCTACGCGCGATCCGCTCGAGTATCACCGCCGGCTTCCGGGCTACAAGGCCTCGCCGCTCGTCGACGCCACCGAAGTTGCCCGGGACCTAGGCGTGGGCAAGGTATGGGTCAAGGACGAATCGAGCCGGCTCGGGCTTCCTTCATTCAAGATCCTGGGCGCGTCGTGGGGCGTCTACCGAGCGGTCGAGCGGCGAATCGGGGGCTTCCCGGAATGGGAAACGCTCGAGGAGCTAAAGGTTCTCCTCTCGGCGAACCCCCCGATGACGCTGGCCGCGGCCACCGACGGCAACCACGGGCGGGCGGTCGCGCGCATGGCGCGGCATCTCGGCTTCGGAGCTCGCATCTTCGTCCCGGCCGGGACGTCGAACGCCCGCATCGCCGGAATCGAAAGCGAGGGGGCGTCGTGCCAGGTCGTCGACGGCACTTACGACGATGCCGTTGCGCGGTCCTCGGAAGAAGCGAATGACCGCTGCCTCGTCATCTCCGATACCTCCTGGCCCGGTTACGAGGACGTGCCACGATGGGTGATCGAGGGCTACTCGACCATCTTCTGGGAGATAGACGACGAGCTTGAGCGCCGGGGGGAGCCGGGGCCCGACGTGGTGGTCATCCAGCTCGGCGTTGGCGCTCTCGGCGCTGCGGCCGCGCGCCACTTCCGAAGAGCGCGCGTCGATCCGGCGCCGCTCATGATCGGCGTCGAGCCCGACCGCGCCGCATGCGTGCTCGCCTCCATGGAAGCCGGAGAGATCGTGAGCATCCCGGGCCCTCACGACTCGATCATGGCCGGGCTCAACTGCGGAACTCCCTCGGTGGTCGCCTGGGCCGACGTGTCGCGGGGCTACGACGTCTATCTCGCCATCCCCGACGACCG
>JACDBF010000180.1 GCA_013695055.1 Actinomycetota bacterium | reverse complement strand
CCATCCCGTTGGTGACCGGGGCCGATTGGCCGTCCTTTCCGCACACGCCTTCCTTGCGTCCGAAGTCGCCGGCGACCGCCTCGATGACCTGGAGCACGCGCGGCCCGTTGCCTATTAGCGTGGCTCCCTTTATCGGATAGGCGATCTCGCCGTCTTCGATCATGTAAGCCTCCGACATCCCGAAGACGAAGTTGCCGGTCGCGGGGTTTACCTCTCCCCCCGCAAACGTCGCCGCGTAAACCCCTTTCTTGACCGAGGCGAAGATGGCGGCGGGGTCGTCGGGGCCGGGCAATAGATAGGTGTTGGTCATCCTCACGATCGGGAGATGCGCATACGACTGCCGTCGCCCGTTGCCGGTAGGCGGATGCTTGATCTTTCTCGCCGATTGAAGGTCGCTTATGTGGCCGACGAGCACCCCTTCGTCGAACAGAACCGTTCGTTGGGCCTCCGTTCCCTCGTCGTCTACTCCAAAAGAGCCCCACGCGCCGATGTCGGATCCGTCGTCCACGATCGTGACCTTCTCGGAACCAAATCGATCGCCCCTGCGGCCCGCGTAGACGCTCGCTTCTTTGACGAGCGTGTCGGCCTCGAGGCCGTGCCCGCAGGCCTCGTGGATCAGCACCCCGCCGGCCCCCGGAGCGAGCACGACGGGAAACTCTCCCGCGGGAGATGGTCGGGCGTCGAGCATGGTGATCGCCTTGGCAGCCGCCTGAGATCCGAGCGCTGAAGGATCGTGCGCCGCCAGCAGCTCGAAGCCGCCGGAGTGACCGGGGGCCTCGAAACCGGTTGCGATCTCCCCATCCCTCGCTGCCACCACCTGTACCGCGAACCGCACGCGCGTACGGTCGTCCTCGGCCCGGCGGCCGTCGGACGACGCGATGAGCACCCGCTGACGCACGTCGGCATAGGAAACGCTCACCTGCCGGACGCTGCCGCCCTCGGCCCGAGCCGCTTCGTCGGCCTTGATCAGAGCCTCGGCCTTGTCCGACGATGGGACCTCCTCGGGGCGCGCCTCGACGGGGTGCACCGGACCGCGCCCCCGCCGGAGGTCGGTGGCTACCGAGGACTTGAATCCCGACAACCCAGCGTTGGCGGCGCGCGCCGCCTCGCGCAAGCTGTCTGTGGTGAGGACATTGGTGTAAGCGTAGGAGGCCCGGTCGCCCAAAAGCACGCGGACGCCGGCCCCCTCGTCGAAGCCCGAAGAAACACCTTCCACCCGCCTGTCGTCGAGTCTCAGAGCGGTGGATCTCTTGCTTTCCACGAACAGCTCGGCGAGGTCGCCGCCACGACTCAAAGCCTCGGACAGGACGCGCGCTACGACCTCTTCCTCCAGCATGGGGGCAGGGTAATCGCCCGTTGCCCCCCGCACCTTCGTTCGTGAGCTTGTGCATAGGGCCTTTTCGGTTGTACCCTTATGACGCCTCGATGAAGGATCTCACCACCCGGCCGATAGACACTCTCGTACCGACGGAGCCATGCACAAAAGGAGCGCGCCCCTGACCACACACGATTTCGGCGCCTACACGAGCGAGCAAAGAGAACGTCTTCGCGACATCCACGCCCGCATAATCGAAGCCAGACGAGAGCTCGACGCTCTCATCGGCGACGCCTATCTGCGGCCACGCGCCTCCATAGTCCCAGTGCACTTTCTCGATCTGGCCTCGGCCGTCGAGAAGCTTCGCTGGGCCGAAAAGGAGTGGCGCGAGCTCGACCTCGAGGTCAGGGACGAAGCCCAGAACCACAGAGGCCTGGAAGTAGTGACCGAAGAGAAACTGGGTTCCTCCACCGCCTAATGGAGGCCCTTACTACGGCTGCATCCTGAGGGCGCCGTCGAGCCGGATCGTCTCGCCGTTCAACATGGGATTCTCGACGATGTGGCGCACCAGCCGCGCGTACTCCTCGGGCCTGCCCAGACGATGAGGGTGGGGAATAGCCTCGGCCAGAGCGGCGCGAGCGGCGTCCGGCAGGCTCGCCAGCATCGGCGTGTCGAAGGTTCCGGGCGCGACGGCCATGCAGCGGATCTTCTTGGCGGCCAAGTCGCGCGCAACCGGGACGCATAGAGCCGCGATGGCTCCCTTCGAGGCGGAGTAGGCCGCCTGGCCGATCTGGCCCTCGAAGGCGGCCACGCTCGAGGTGTTGACGATGACCCCGTTCTCCTCGCCGTCGGGCTCTTGAGTGGCCATCTGCGCGGCCGCCAGCCTGAGGACGTTGAAAGAGCCGATCAGGTTGATGCGGACGACCAGCTCGAAGCGCTCAAGGGGGATCGGGTCGCCCGCGCGGTTGAGTATCCGTCCCGGGTTCACGACTCCGGCGCAGTTGACGACGATGTGCAGTCCGCCGAACCCCCGAGCCGTCTCGACTGCGGCCAGGACGTCACGTTCATTCGTGACATCTCCGGGACTGAACCGCGCGTTGTCGCCGATCTCTGCGGCGCGCGCAGCCCCGTCCGAAGCGGGCAGATCGATGATGACCACCAACGCGCCGGCGCTCACCAGCTCTTGGGCGGTGGCGAGGCCCAGACCCGAAGCTCCGCCCGTCACGAGCGCCACTTTGCCGGCGATGTTCAAGAGCTCTCCTCCGGATCGCAGTAGCAGGGGTCAGGAAGCGTCGGCCACCACCTCGCCGCTCGACAGGACGAGGCCATCTTCGCATCTGCTCTCGACCCTGCCATCGGAGAACTGCTCGTGGTACAGAGCGGCGTAGGCTCCGCCGCGCGTCAAGAGCTCGGCATGCGTCCCACGCTCGATGATCCGGCCGCGATCCAGATAGATGATCTGATCGGCGGCAAGAATCGTCGACAGCCGGTGTGCGATGGCGACTGTCGTCCGTCCTTTTGTCAGTGGATCGAGCGCCTGCTGCACGAGGCGCTCGGAGTGAGTGTCCAGGGCGCTGGTCGCCTCGTCGAGAATCAGAATGCGCGGATTCTTGAGGATCACGCGCGCTATGGCGAGGCGCTGCTTCTCGCCCCCCGACATCTTGTAGCCGCGCTCCCCGACAACCGTGTCGAGGCCGTCAGGAAGCTCGAAGACACGCTCCCATATGTGGGCGAAGCGCGCCGCCTGCTCGATCTCGGCATCTGTCGCCTCCGGCTTCCCGTAGCGCAGATTGTTGCGCACCGTCGAGTTGAATAGGTAGGTCTCTTGCGTGACCACCCCGACAAGCTCCCCCAGGGACTCAAGCCTGATGTCGCGCACGTCGATATCGTCGATCTCGACGCTTCCGCGATCCACATCGTATAGACGGGGGAGCAAATAGGTGAGCGTAGTCTTGCCGGCTCCCGAGGGGCCGACCAGAGCGACGAGCTCGCCGGGCCTCGCGACCAGGTCCACGCCGTGAATGGTCCACAGACGATCGTCCTCGCTCCCGAGAAGCGCGCTGCGGTCGTAACGAAACCAGACATCCTTGAAAGCGACCTCTCCGGCGACCTCATCGGGCCGGAGCTCGAGTGCGCCATCGTGGTCGACGATGTCACGCTCGAGATCGAGATACTCGAAGATGCGATCGAACAACGCAAGCGAGGACTGGATCTCGATCTGCACGTTGAGCAGCTGGCCCATCGGGAAGAACAGCCGGCTCTGAAGCGTGGTGAAGGCGACGAGCGTACCCACGAGCTCGCCCGAGTTGCCGCCGGCCTGGCCCCTGAGAAAGATGTAGCCACCCAACAAGTAGACGAATGCGGGCGTCACCGAGAAGAAGATCTGCACCAGCGAGAAGAATCCCCGCCCCACCATCGTGCGACGCACCTCAAGATCCGACAGGCGCTGATTCTCGTCGCGAAAGCGTTGAATCTCGTACGACTGCCGCCCAAACGACTTGGACAGCAATATCCCCGAGACCGATAGCGTCTCTTGCATGTGCGCCGTCAAGTCGGCCATCGACTCTTGGGTTCGGCCCGACACCTCGCGTCGGAGACGGCCGACTTTTCGGCTCAGTACGAGGAAGACGGGGAGTATGGCCAGAGACAGATATGTCAGGGGCCGGTTCAAGAACAGCATCGTGATAACGGTCGAGATGACGATCGTGATATTCGATAGCAAGCTCGATGCCGTGTCGGTCAGCACGGCCTGTACGCCCCCCACGTCGTTGGACAGCCGAGATTGGATCTCACCGGTCCGCGTCGAGGTGAAGAACTTGAGAGACATGTGCTGCAGGTGCGAGTAGAGCGAGTTGCGGAGATCTCGCATGACCTTCTGGCCCACGACGTTGCTTGTGAACGTTTGCCACAGGCCCAGCAGGCCCCCGATTATCGGGGTGGCGATCATCACCGCAGACACGATCACCAAGAGCCTCAGCTTGTAATCGGTGCTGCCCGGGGCTTGGTCGTTGATAATTCTCGAGAACACGAACTTGATCAGCAGCGGGTTGATCAAACCAATGGCGGACACCGCCAGGATCAGCCCGGCGACCAGCAGAGTCTCACGCCGGTACGGCGCGAACGTCTTGACGATCCTACGGAAAGTGCCGGGGCGGGCCGGTAGCTCCGGCCGGTCGGGCGGAATTATCCTATGAGGTCTCGGCATTGCCCTCAGGCGATACGGAGCGCGACGAGCACACC